>JAFZTG010000190.1 GCA_017618935.1 Bacteroidales bacterium
ATTTCCCGCATCGACCCATTTTGCATCGGTCAAGTTCATCATTTTCATGATTTTCGCTGTTGAGAATGGCAAGAATGGCTCAAAAATGATTCCGCAATTTGCCGTAATCTGCAAACAAACGTTCAAAATTGTCGCAACACGTGACTCGTCAGTTTTAATCAATTTCCACGGCTCTGTTTCGGTAAGATATTTATTGCCCACACGAGCCAACTGCATAGCGTCTTTCAACGCATCACGGAACCGATAATTTTCTATATTCTTTGAAACATTTTCCTTTGCAACCGCAATTGCCTCCAAGGCTTGCTTGTCAACCTCGGTCAATTCACCTTTGGAAGGAACTTTGCCGGCAAAATACTTTTGTGTGAGCACGACGACACGATTCACGAAGTTTCCGAGAATTGCCACCAATTCGTTGTTATTGCGTGCCTGAAAATCTTTCCACGTAAAATCATTATCCTTGGTTTCGGGAGCGTTTGCCGTCAATACATAACGCAACGTATCTTGTTGATCCTTAAAATCTTCTAGATATTCGTTCAACCAAACAGCCCAA
Source organism: Bacteroidales bacterium (assembly GCA_017618935.1). The sequence goes on from JAFZTG010000190.1 coordinate 551, forward strand.
TTCTTTGAAGTTGAGATTTTGTCACCTTCCAAGTTCAAAAATTCATTTGCCGGAACATTATCAGGCAAAATGTAGCCTCCATGAGCTTTCAACATCACGGGGAACACGATGCAGTGGAACACGATATTATCTTTCCCGATAAAATGAACAAGTTTAGAATCTTCCGATTTCCAATATTTCTCCCAATCAGCAGAACATTCCTGCGTAGAAGTAATGTAACCGATAGGCGCGTCGAACCAAACGTACAACACTTTTCCCTCGGTGTTTGGCAATGGAAGAGGAACACCCCAATCCAAGTCACGACTTACGGCACGAGGGTGCAAACCGCCATCCAACCACGATTTACATTGACCATACACGTTTGATTTCCATTCCTTGTGGTCTTCCAGAATCCATTTTCTCAAGAAATCCTCATGTTTGTCAAGTGGCAAATACCAGTGTTTTGTAGGTTTCTTAACAAGCGGAGATCCAGAAAGTTTGCTCACTGGATTTATCAATTCGTCTGGAGAAAGAGAACTTCCACATTTTTCGCACTGGTCGCCATACGCGCCCTCGGCGCCACATTTCGGACATGTACCCACAATATATCGGTCAGCAAGAAATTGCTTTGCTTCCTCATCATAATATTGTTCCGACGTTTGTTCAATAAACGCACCCTTGTCGTACAATGTCTTAAAAAAATCCGACGAAACTTTGGTATGCAAATCGTGAGAAGTTCGAGAATAATTAGAAAAACTTATGCCAAATTCCTCGAACGATTTGCGAATAATTGCATCGTAACGGTCAACAATATCTTGTGGAGTACAATTCTCCTTCATTGCTTTTATCGTAATCGGCACACCATGTTCGTCGCTACCACATACAAAAAGGACGTCTTTATTGTTCATTCGCAAATAACGCACATATATGTCGGCAGGGACGTACACGCCCGCCAAATGGCCGATATGAACTGGTCCGTTCGCATACGGAAGAGCAGCGGTAATTAGATAACGTTTGTATTCTTTCATTGTTATATCATATTTAATTGTACCTTCGCAAAGATAATTATTTATGAGAATCTACAATAAAGGAAAATGATAAGACCCGATTTTTTACACAAAAATGACACAATTGGTATAGTTTCACCATCTGGTCCGATAAAAGAAAATGCTCTTGACGAGGCAATTTCAGTATTGAAAGGCTGGGGATTGCAGGTGAAAATTGGTAACAATGCCTATAACCACTATGGCGTCTTTGCAGGAACTGACGAGGAACGTGCCGCTGATTTTCAAGAAATGCTTGACGATGCTTCCGTCAAGGCAATTCTTTGTGCAAGAGGTGGTTACGGTGCTATTAGAATGATTGACAAACTTGATTTCAGTGCATTTATGCAAAACCCGAAATGGATAATCGGGTTTAGCGACATTACTGTTTTTCACGCCAAAATACACTCGCTTGAAATAGAATCCATTCATGGCGCCATGGCAAAAAGTTTTCCCAACGTGACGGCAGAATCTTTGGAATATCTGCATCAATGCTTGTTTGGCAGAAAAAAACTGACATACAAGGTGGCTCCATCACGCGCGAACAAAGTCGGAAAGTGCGTGGGACAACTCATCGGAGGCAATCTGTCTATGTTGTACAGCATGCGAGGCATTGATTTTGAATACGATTACAACGACAAAATCTTATTTATCGAGGACTTGAACGAATATCTGTACCATATTGACAGAATGATTCAGAATCTGAAATTCTCCAACATTTTTTCTCAAATTTCAGGACTTATTGTGGGAACGATGAGCGGAATGAAAAATGGCGTTGACGAATATAACGGCACCATAGAAAGCATTATACGCGAAGCTACGGCGGAATACGATTTTCCTATCCTTTTCGGGTTTCCATCGGGACACGAGGAAGAAAACAATGCAATGATTTTTGGAGCAGAATATCAACTGAATGTCACCAAAACATCGGGGACA
>JAFZTG010000191.1 GCA_017618935.1 Bacteroidales bacterium
ATTTTTCCCTTTCTTTTTCTCATTCTGCCCCAAATGCACGTCTTTTCGAGCGGAGCGAGAAATCTCTATATGTATTTCTCAAATTTAAAAATCGGGAATCTTGCGGAATATAGAATAAATACTATCTTTGGGCAACCAATTTATAAAGAGTAGTAATCTATGAAAAATGAAATGGATTCAAGCCCAAAAAGCGAAATAATCTTGTATCAACCCAACGAAACGGTGTCGTTGGAGGTGCGGTTAGACGAGGACACGGTGTGGCTGTCTCAAGCCCAGATGGCAGAGCTGTTTCAAACAACACCTCAAAATATTACGCTTCACATCCGAAATGTGTATAAAGAAGGTGAATTGGAAATCCTATCAACTTGTAAGGATTTCTTACAAGTTCAAAAAGAAGGGAACCGAATTGTAAAAAGGGTACAAAAACTCTATAATCTTGATGTGATTATTTCTGTCGGATATAGAGTGAAATCAATGCGTGGTACGCAGTTTCGTCAATGGGCGTTAAAAGTCTTGAAAGACTATTTGCTCAAAGGGTATTCTGTAAATCAACGTTTTGAACGATTAGAACACCGTATGTATGAAGCAGAAAACAAAATCGACTTTTTTGTCCGTACTGCGTTGCCACCAGTTGAAGGACTGATGCACGAAGGACAGATTTTCGACGCCCGTGTCTGTGTGGAGAATCTTATAAAACAGGCAAAGCGGGAAGTTGTTATGATTGACGGCTACGTTGACGCTGCAACTTTCGAAATTCTTGATGTTCGGCAGAAAGGCGTTTCTGCAACGATTTATACGGAACGGATTGGAGAATCATTGTTGAGAATCAAGGAATTGCACGATTCGCAATATACCGACAAAACAATAGAATTGAAAAAATATGCCGAGAACTTTCACGACCGTTTTCTCATAATTGACGATGTGGTCTATCATTTCGGTGCAAGTTTCAAAGATTTGGGCAACCGCCTGTTCGCATTCAACAAAATGGGATTGGACAAGAATCTGATTCTTTCGGCTGTGAAAGGTAAATTTGCGAAACCGTAGGCGTTTCGGTACGGTAATCATCGTCTCTACAAATCGTTGCAAATGAAAATGTTACAAAATCAAAGTTCGTCGCAAGGCGGCCTTTTTTAATGCGTAATGCGCAAATTAATGCATAATTCACAATGCATAATGCACAATTAAGTGATTCTCGTGAGGGAGTCCCTTTTTTTATTCGCCGACTTTTTTTATTTTGCATATGTTTTTGGTTTGTACGTTTTGAAATTTGAATTCGGTATGTTTTTGACCATTAGACCATTATTTATGAAAAAATTGAATCTAACATTACTATTCTTATTTGCTCTCACACTTATGTCGTTTGCACAACTGACGAAAAAAGAATGGAGATTGTATCATAAGAATTGGCATCGGCAATTCCCCAAATATAGCAATTTTATGAAAAGTAGAACCGAGTATAGACGAGTTTTAAATATGTCCTATGATGAATATTGGAAAGAAGACCGTTTGGTTACTGGACATTTAAAAACGGATATTGATAGTATTTATGTAATTTTTGAAAATAAAAACACAGATTCTATAAAGTCGCCTATATATCAAGGAAAATTACGGTGCTTGAATGGTATTGCTTTAAGCAATAAAAAATTCAATTATGAGACAAAATCATTTGAAAATGTTGACAATTCCCAAATAACGCGAATTCTTATTTCGTATTATGATTCATCAAAATGTATTCCGACATTGTTTGAAAAAACGTTGCCGTTTGCTCCTGCTGATTTTCCAAATTTACAAGAATTGATTTTTTGTTATGGATTTCCTGACCCTGCAAGTTTGACCGAATTTAAGACGATTCGTAGCATTCATTATTGTGGCTACCCTGATGAAATGAGATTCAAACTACAAACGGCCCATAAATTTTTTCGGATACCCCAAGAACTAACAGAATTAAAAAACCTGACTCGTCTGGTTATAGAAAATGCTGCTGTAGAATATCCTGATTATGTAAAAAACTTTTCAAACTTAAAAATGCTTGTTATTCCTGATAATCTTCTTCCTCTCAGTGACATAAGTGTATTGGCTATACCATCGTTAGAGTATTTCATGTATATCTACGATGATTGTCTTAACTGTGGAGGGAATATGTTGTTGGTTTATTTTGATGCGAATATAAAATATGTATATGACACTGACGCTGATGATTGGATTCTTTCAGGGTTCTACCCAAACCCGACAGAGCAATGTGTTTCTTTTATGGATATTGAGAATATATTAATGCATTGGGGTGACTATCGAATTGAAAGTAAACAAATTGGTGACACTATCTTTCATCTGTATTATTATGGATTAATTGGAACCTCACCTTTTATTAAGGGAATGACAATTCGAGGTGTACCAGAAGGAATTTGGGTTATAGGAGATGGGACTTACGATTTTTCTAATGGTTTTTCCGTTTCCAAATTAGATAAACACTATATTGAAACAGACGGTTTTATATTTTATATGGACAAATACTGTCGGCAGTGTTATGATTTATACGACGACAAAGGCAGATTGCTCGCCGCTTACGATAATGGCAAGTTTTTTGGGAAAATGTCGTATAAAGATACGTTGGATGAATTTATACAAAAATTTGATTTTAAAAATTAACCTATATGAAAGGGACAATATGTAGAATTTGTACGATGTTGTTTGTTGGTATTTTCATGTTGTTGTCATCCTATGGACAGAATACCAATAGAAAATATATTCGTCACGACCATTATGAAGATGGTTGGTTGTCGTCGGACAATGACAGCATATATGTAATAACTTATGAAGATATAAAAGAATATTGGCAAGATTACTTTTTCAGCATACATTACGGTACGGAGAGATTTAGTCAAGAAGAATATGATTTTAATTCAAAATCCTTTAAACGTATTAAAAATAAGGAAGTTACACGGATTTTGATTATATATCCTCCATACTCGAAAAACACAGAAAATTTTCCAAAATCAACTGTTCCTCGTGATTTGTTTGAAAAAGAATTGCCCTTTAATCCTTCGGATTTTCCAAATCTAAAGGAATTGTTGTTTGTCTGCGGATTCCCTTCCGTTGAAAGTTTACTTCAATTTAAGGATTTAAGGAGTATATATTATTCAGGATATGGAAATTCTTTTGACGAATATCATATTGTCGATGACAATAATAAAGAAATTGAGATTCCTTCTGAGCGTAGAGGATGTGCCTATTTCAAAGTCCCTGAAAGACTTGCGGAAATGCCCAATCTCGTAAGGCTACTAATAGACGAATATTACATAGAATTCCCATCAAATTTGCACCGTTTCTCTAATGTAAAAATTTTAGCATTAGGGTATGAAATTACTTATAGCCGATACGATTACTTTGACGTATTGGCTATGCCGTCATTAACATTTTTGTTTTGTAAATCATGGGAATATAGATATTATAACAGTACTGAGTTTTTCTTCCAATTGTACATAAAAGAAACAGGTGGAGGCGATGTTAGTACTTTTCTTGAAGCGTTTACAGGAAATTTTAGAACAGAACATGGAGAATGTCCTCCTTATCCCAAAGAGAAAATCAGAGATCATACAAAAACATTTGGCGACACTACAGAATACTCCATAATTTTTGCGCAGACGGAAAGTGAATCTCAAGTATTAATACAGGGAACAGCAATTAAGCATATCCCAGTTGGAGAGTGGATTGTTTTGGGTGAAAAGGTAAATTATTCAGAACGTAAACTTGGAGATATTGAAACAGACGACTACGTTTTTTTCTATGGTAATCGGAATTATTCATATCTATATCAAGACGGAAGGTTGTGTGCTGCCTATTTCGATGGAGATTTCATGGGGGAAGAAAACAAAAAAACGCAGTTAGATGAACTTATAAAAATGTATGAAAATGACGGATTTAAGTGAAAAAGAATATATGCTATTGGCAAAACTCTCCTGCTGAATATCTAATGATAACAGTACCTGTTGAGTTGGAAGAATTTCTATAGGAAATCATAACGCAAAATCGATAGTTTTTATCCGACTTTTTGTATGAATCTATACGGTAAAGAAATTATTAATTGAATATGGATACGTATCATAACAATAATTTTACTACTTTTGTGTTGTCTTGAGTTTTTCCCTCAAACTTCTGTATGACAGCGGATTTGTCGGATATTATTCACGATATTGTAAGTCAAATATTATATAAATTTAATTCTTAATTTTTATGCCAGTAGTAAAGCCATTCAAAGGATTTCGTCCGTGTAACGAAGAATTTGCAAAGAAAATAGCGTCACGTCCGTACGATGTATTGAACTCAGAAGAAGCAAAGGCGGAAGCCGGCGACAACAAATATTCGTTCTATCACGTAATTAAGCCGGAAATCGACTTGCCAGCCGATGTTGACTTGCATTCGCAGTTGGTTTACGACACTGCAAAAGCAAATTTGCAGAAGTTGATTGACGAAAAAGTGCTTATTCAGGACGAAAAACCGTGCTATTACATCTATGCACAAACAATGAATGGCCGTACGCAATATGGTATCGTAGGCGGCGCGTATGTGGCTGATTACGAGAATAATATCATCAAAAAACACGAACTTACCCGTCCCGATAAGGAAGAGGACAGAAGAAACCACGTTCGTTATACGAATTTCAACGCTGAACCAGTGTTTTTCGCATTCAAGAACAATTTGGAGTTGGATATGATTATCCACGATGCGATTTTGGTTGAACCTGTATATAATTTCGTGTCGGAAGACGGCGTGGGACATCACGTGTGGGTAATCGACAACGATGCAAAGATTAAGAGAATTGAATATTTGTTCGCCAACGAGGTTGATTGCTTGTACGTTGCCGACGGTCACCATAGAACTGCTGCTGCGGCAGGAGTGGGAGCGGAACGTCGTGCGGCAAATCCTAACCATACGGGCAATGAGGAATATAATTATTTCTTGTCGGTTAATTTCCCTGCTAATCAGTTGACGATTATCGACTACAACCGTGTGTTGAAGGATTTGAACGGAATGACACCAGGCGAATTGCTTTCAAAATTGGAAAAATCGTTTGTTGTTGAGAAAAAAGGCGAAGCAATCTACAAGCCGAACAAACTTCATAACTTCTCAATGTACTTGGCTGGCGAGTGGTATTCACTGACGGCAAAAGAAGGCACGTTCAACGATGCTGATCCAATCGGGGTGCTTGATGTGACAATACTTACAGAACAAGTGCTTTCACCATTATTCGACATCCAAGACTTGCGAAGAAGTCAAAGAATTGACTTTGTGGGTGGTATTCGCGGTTTGGGCGAATTGAAGAAACGTGTTGATTCTGGCGAGATGCAGGCAGCGTTCGCATTGTATCCTGTTTCTATGGAACAGTTGATGAACATAGCCGACAGCGGCGAAATCATGCCTCCAAAATCAACGTGGTTTGAACCAAAATTACGAAGCGGTTTGATTTTGCATAGTTTAGTATAAATTATAAATCTTGATTCCTATGGAGCCCAAGACGAAGAAATATCTCATCATTGGAGGCATAGTAATTTTGTTAGCCATTATCGGAAATTTATCTCGAGAGGAAGAGAAGAAATCTCGGACTCCACAGGACGAAAGTGTTTTTATGAAGGAAGAACGTCCATCTATGGTGGATAGTAGAAATCAGTTGTGCCAGAACTGTGACAGTCTTCGGGGCATTAAGCCAGAACAAAGTCGTAATGACGGTTCCGTGCAGGTTGTGAAGGATTACATAGAAGAAAATGCAAAATATCCGCGAAGTATCCGCTATAAAGAGTGGTCGAAAGTTACTGATTATGGCGATATGTGGGTTGTTCGGTGTAAGTTTAAAGGCAAAAATTCATTTGGCGAAGTCACCGATAATGATATGTGGTTCTATATCCAGAATGGCGAGGTTGTAAAAATGTCAACCAAATAGTAATAAAAAAGCTACTCGTAAGGGTAGTTTTTTTGTTCTTATACCAATCCCGAGAATCCCATAAATGCCAAGGCCAAAAGTCCTGCCGAGATAAGCGAGATAGGGGTGCCTTGTAGTTTTCTGGGTGTTTCGGTTATTTCCAATTGTTCGCGGATGCCGGCAAAAAGTACCAACGCAAGTCCGAATGCCAACGAGTTAGCCAACGCAAATACGATTGCCAGTCCCAATGAATTTGTTTCCACAAAACTATATTTGCTTGGTAAATCCAATGCCATAATCGACACACCGAGTACACAACAGTTCGTCGTGATAAGCGGTAAAAACACACCAAGCGCTTCGTATAAGGAGTGGGACACTTTCTTTAGAACGATTTCAACCATTTGTACCAACGAGGCGATAATGAGAATGAAACTGATGGTCTGTAGATATTCCAGTTTAAACGGAATTAGCACATATTGATTCAAAATGTACGTAACCAATGTTGCAAGAACCATAACAAACATTACGGCTCCCGACATTCCGATTGCGGTGTTTACTTTTTTAGAAACGCCCAAAAACGGACAAATTCCCAAAAATTGACTCAACACTATGTTGTTGACGAATACTGCGGAGATGATTATGAGAAGGTAAGTCATGGTAATTAAGAATTAAAAATTATGAATTATTAGTTATGTTTATGATTTATTGGGTTTTAGCTATTTTTAATTATTAATTTTTACTTTTTAATTAAACAAATTAAATAGGCGAGAACTAAAAATGCACCAGGAGGCAATATGAACACCAACATCATTTTGGGTTCTTGTATGCCAAAGATACCGAATAAGTTAAATCCAAATGCCGTACCTGCGCCAAGCAGTTCACGAACGAGGCCCAACAGCGTGAGTGCCAAAGTGAATCCAAGTCCCATTCCAATGCCGTCAAATAACGAATCTACCAAGCCGTTTTTTGAAGCAAATGCCTCGGCACGGCCAAGAATGATGCAGTTTACCACAATTAACGGAATGTACAGACCTAATTGCTCGTACAAGAACGGTACGTAGGCTTCCATAAGAAGTTGGACAATGGTTACAAATGATGCGATTATGACGATAAATGCAGGAATTCTGACTTTATCGGGTATCACATTCTTCAATAGCGAGATAAAACAGTTTGAAAGCACCAAAACAAACATTGTCGCCAAGCCCATGCCCAAACCGTTTGTGCCGGAGGTGGTTACGCCAAGGGTAGGACACATACCCAAAAGGAGAACGAAAATAGGGTTCTCTTTTATAATTCCTCGTGTTAGATTTTTTATGTCAGCCATAATTAATTATGTTTTGTGGCACCTGATTCTGCGTCAAGGCCTGATTCATCTTTCGTTACATAGCAAAATGCCCTATATGCCTTATTTATAACGGCGCAAAACGCGCGGGAACTGATGGTTGCAGCCGTAAGTGCATCAATGTCGCCACCGTCTTTTTTCACCCGTGCTTTTTGTGTTTTGCAGTCAAAACCAAGGAATTGCGCGCGGAATTTTTCCGTTGTCATTTTGTCGCCCAATCCTGGCGTTTCTTGGTGCGAAACAACCGAGGTGTTGTAAATTTTGCCGTCGGGAGTGAAACCGACCATAACCCGCACGTCTCCGCCAAATCCCGACGAAGTTGCCAAAACGGCGTAACCCACAACTATCGAGTCTTTTTTTGCTGTATAAACGACGGGGGAAGTTACCTCGTCAATAAAAATAATTGCAGGTATAGGTTGCTCCAACGGATTGTTGTTGAATTCGGGAACGACGGTTGAAATAGCCTCAATTTCCTTCTGTTGCTTGGCATTTGCTATCGGGTCCTTGGTGACTTGCTGCACAAATCCCAACGAAAGTCCTGCAACCAAGGTTATCACCAAAAGTGAGATAACCATATTTTTGAGTGAAGATTCTATTTTCTGTGCCATACCAACGAAGTTTTTTATGTCTATTTGATTACAAATATAAGATTTTTCTTGTATCGTTGAACCGAGATTTGTAGGTTTATTGCAAAGTGTTAAAAATGAGTATTATACGTGCATATAATTGATTATGCAATGGCTATATCACGCTATATTGTTAATAAAAAAGCCCCTACACGAATTGTATAGGGGCTTTTGATTATTTGTTTCAAGAATTTATTTCACTTCCCAGGTATCGTTGGTCATCAACAATTCTTGGAAGTTGTGATATTTTTTCTTTTCTGAAACTTCTGCTATCTGTGCTTCAACGGCGTCGTTGTATGTTGGAGCCTCAACATCGCGGATAACGCCAAGAGCGATAGGGAAGTCAGGGCCTTCCATCAATGCGAGTTTCAACTGCAATGTATTGTCTTCGCAGTGTGCATCGTGAACCAAAAGGTCTTTTTCAGTGATACCGTTTTCGCCAAGTTTTACAACCTTGATGCCGAATCCGTCTTGCATAAGACCAAACTCGTTATTTTCGCCGAAAACCATCGGTTGACCATGTTTCAGGTAGATGGCGTTTTTCTTACGTTCTTCTGGTTTATACACGCTTGCGTGCGTTCCATCGTTGAAAATCACGCAGTTTTGAAGAATTTCGCAAACCGAGGCGCCTTTGTGTGCTTGTGCAGCCTTCAAAATCTCAACAGTTCCTGCTGCATCGGTGGCAACGGCTCTTGCAAAGAAATGGCCGCGAGCGCCGAAACAAAGTTCTGCCGGACGGAATGGATCTTCAACAGTTCCGTAAGGTGATGATTTGCTGACAAATCCACGTGGCGAAGTAGGAGAGTATTGACCTTTTGTCAAACCATAAATACGGTTGTTCAAAAGAATCATATTCAAGTCGATGTTACGACGGTTTGCGTGGATGAAGTGGTTACCGCCGATAGCCAAGCCATCGCCGTCACCAGAAATCTGCCATACTGTTAATTTAGGATTAGCAATCTTGCAACCTGTAGCAATTGCAGCGGCACGTCCGTGGATAGTGTTCATACCGTATGTAGCCATATAGTGTGGCAAACGACTCGAACAACCAATACCCGAAATCACAGCCGTATCGTGTGGCGCAATTCCTATTTCAGCCATTGCTTTTTGTAGAGAAGCCAAGAAAAAATGGTCTCCACAACCCGGACACCAACGTGGTTGTCCTTTCTTAAAATCTTTTGCTTCGTATGTTATATTTTCCATTGTAATTTCCTCCTATTTGTTATAAATGTCTGTGAACGCTTTCACCAAATCTGCCACTGCAAATGGTTGACCTTTTACTTCGTTGAATTGGAATGGTACGAAATTGTCAACTTTCATACGCAACCAACCGGCGAACTGACCAAGGTTTTGTTCTGCAACAACCACTTTCTTGTATTTCTTCAATACAGAAGCTGTATTTTTTGGAAGTGGGTTGATGTATCTGAAATGAGCAAGGGCAACTTTCTTGCCTGCGTTTCTCATTTCGTTCATTGCAGCGTGCAAGTGGCCATACGTTCCACCGAAACCAACAATCAACAATTCTGCATCATCCTTGTCGCCAAGAACTTCAACGTCAGGAACTTGGATTTTGTCAATCTTTTCTTGACGAAGATGCGTCATTAAGTTGTGGTTTTCAGGATTTGTTGAAATTGCACCTGTTTTGCTGTCTTTTTCCAAACCGCCAAGAATGTGGGTGAAACCTTCCGTTCCAGGAACAGCCCAATAACGAACACCGTCGGCGTTACGTTGGTATGGTGCCCACGAACCTTTCATATCTGGCGTTACGTATGGAGGTTTGATTGCTGGATATTCTTCCAATTTAGGTAGTTTCCATGCAGCCGAACCGTTTGCAACGTATGCGTCTGTCATAAGCACAACAGGTGTCATGTGTTCCAAAGCGATTTTACAAGCCATGTATGCCATATCGAAACAGTCGGTTGGCGAAGCTGCGGCAAGCACAGGCATTGGAGATTCACCGTTACGGCCGAACAATACTTGAAG
>JAFZTG010000192.1 GCA_017618935.1 Bacteroidales bacterium
GACGGAGGTGCTATTTTCACCAACGACGACACCCTTGCTCAGGAAATGCAATGTATTGCAAATCACGGTATGACTGTTCGCTATCACCATGACAAAATCGGTGTCAATTCCCGTCTTGACAGTATTCAGGCGGCAATTCTCGATGTTAAGTTACGTTATCTTGATTCTTATATCTCAGCTCGGCAAGCAGCAGCACAGTATTATGACAAGGCATTTGCAAACCAGGCCAAGATTGCTATTCCTGCAAGGAATCCGAATTCAACGCACGTTTTTCACCAATATACGTTGAAATTACATTCGTCAATAGACCGAAACGCAGTGCAAGAAAAACTGAAAACACTTGGTATTCCGGCAATGCTGTATTATCCCGTTCCGCTGCATTTACAAAAAGCATACAGAAACGAGCGATACCAAGAAGGCGACTTTCCGAATGCGGAAACGCTTTCACAAACCGTTCTCTCGCTTCCTATGCATACGGAATTAGACGAAGAACAGTTAGAATATATAACACAGAATCTTTGTAAATTGCTACAATAATATGAACGACAACTTTTTCGCACACGAGACGGCAATTATTGATGAAGGATGCACGATTGGCAATGGCACCAAAATCTGGCATTTTTCTCACATTATGCAAGATTGTGTCATTGGAGAAAATTGCAATATTGGTCAGAATGTTGTCGTATCACCCCAAGTAAAACTTGGGAAGAATGTGAAAATTCAGAACAACGTTTCTGTCTATACTGGCGTAATTTGCGAAGACGACGTTTTTTTGGGACCTTCTATGGTATTTACCAACGTGATAAATCCCCGAAGTTTTGTAAACCGAAAGTCAGAATACAAAAAAACGATTGTTCGTAAAGGTGCGTCAATTGGGGCAAATGCCACAATCGTCTGTGGTCACGAGATTGGCGAATATGCACTTATTGGTGCAGGTTCCGTCATTACCAAAGACGTGAAACCCTATGCTCTTATGGTCGGCAATCCAGCACGACAAATTGGTTGGGTTAGCGAATACGGTCACACATTACAATTCAACGGGAATACGGCGATTTGCCCAGAAACCGGGCAAGTATATAAACTTGAAAACGATACAATACGTAGAATACCATAAGCAGTTCATGTATGATAAAATTTGCAATCATAGGTTTAGGACATATAGGCAAACGTCATGCTGAGATGATTCGGAGAAACAAAGACTCTGAATTAGTTGCTGTTTGTGATATTCTCTCTCCACAAGAATTAGGCATAGAGCCCGACGTGCCATTTTTCTCGTCAATTGACGATTTGCTCAATTCCAATATTGAAATCGACGTTGTAAATATTTGTACGCCAAATGGTTATCATGCCGAACATGCAATTAAGGCATTGGAGAAAAAACACCACGTTGTTATTGAAAAGCCTCTTGCGCTCAAAAAAAACGATGCAGAGCGCATTGTTTCTAAGTCTATGGAGGTCTCAAAATCAGTTTTTTGTGTAACACAAAATCGTTATTCACCTCCTTCGGTTTGGTTAAAGGAAATTGTTACCGAAAAACGATTAGGCAAGATTTTTATGGTTCAACTGAACTGTTATTGGAACAGAGACGAACGATATTACCAAACTGGAAATTGGCACGGAACGCAAGATTTGGATGGTGGCACGCTGTTTACTCAATTCTCGCATTTCATTGACATTATGTATTGGCTGTTTGGCGATATAACAAACATTCGTGGTAATTTTCACGATTTTTCGCATCAAAGCCTAACCGATTTTGAAGACAGCGGCGTTGTTACATTTGATTTCATTAATGGTGGGATGGGCAGTCTCAATTACTCAACATCGGTATGGGACAAAAATCTTGAAAGCAGCATTATCATTGTTGGAGAAAAAGGGACTGTAAAAGTTTCGGGACAATACATGAACAACGTGGAATATTGTCATATACAAGATTACGAAATGCCGACACTCGCGCCCGCAAATCCGCCAAACGACTACGGGGCATACAAAGGGTCTGCACAAAATCACCACTATGTCATACAAAATGTGGTGGAAAAACTAAACGAAAAAGGAAGTATAACCACAAATGTTCTTGAAAGTTTGAAAGTTATCGACATTATTGAACGTATTTACCAAGTTCGTGATGCACAATGGAAGAAAAAATAAAATCGTATTAAAACAAGAAAAATGCATATAACAATAGTTGCAGGGGCACGCCCGAATTTTATAAAGATTAGTCCGATAATCAATGCTATTAAGAAAAAGCAGTCGGAACACATTGACATCCAATATAGTCTGGTTCATACAGGACAACATTATGACAAGTTGATGAGCGGACTATTTTTTGAGGAATTAGGTATTCCGCAACCTGATGTCAATTTAGGTGCAGGTAGTGGTACGCAGGCAGAACAAACAGCATCTATAATGATTGCATTTGAGAAATATCTTTTTTCAAATCCTACCGACCTTGTTTTAGTAGTTGGTGATGTTACGTCAACTATGGCATGTTCCATTGTTGCAAAAAAAATGGGAATCAAGTTGGCTCATGTCGAAGCAGGGATTCGTTCGTTCGACCTTTCTATGCCAGAAGAAATCAACAGAATGGTGACAGATAGCATAACTGACTATTTTTTTATTACATCTGATTTTGCTCAACAGAATCTAAAAAAAGTCGGCGTTGATGACCAAAAGATATTTTTTGTAGGTAATGTAATGATTGATAGTTTGTTAGCAAATCAAGAGAAACTAATCCGTCCAACATTGTTTGACAAACTAAACCTTATTGAGAAGAAATATATTGTTCTGACGCTTCATCGGCCAAATAATGTTGATAATGCGGAAAATTTGATCGATTTACTCAACACAATAGACAAAAATGCAAGAAACACTCCTGTTTTGTTTCCTATACATCCACGTACGGCACAAAAACTGAAAGGATATGAAAATAACTTTCAAACTATAAAAATCGTTGAACCGCTTGGTTATCTTGAATTTATATATTGTATTAAGCATTCTCTTGCGGTGATTACAGATTCGGGGGGCATTACAGAGGAAACAACAATAATGCACATTCCTTGTATGACACTACGTGACAACACCGAACGTCCCGAGACATGTAGCATAGGTACAAATGAACTGATTGGTACAAATCCACAAAATCTAATACCAGCTTTTGAGAAGTTGTTTTCTGGAAAATGGAAAAAAGGCGGTGTGCCAGAATTATGGGATGGGAATACGGCAGAAAGAATAATTAACGTGATTACAAAAATGAATATTCGCTAAATGAAAATACTTATTATAACACAACATATTTTCCCTATTCAGACACCTCGTTCTATTAGAAGTACTGAGTTAATCAAAGAATTGGCTCGTCGTGGGCACGAGGTAACGGTATATGCTGTATTGGGAAAATATAATTATACAAATTTTGAACGAGAATATGGAATAAATGTTAAAAATATTCCTATTCGATGGGAACTTTATCCCAATAACAGTGATGGTTCTGGGAAACGTGTTTTTTTTGATAAGGTAACGGCTAAACTTTTTTGTAAATTAGAATTTCCTCTGATGGAATTTTATTATAAAATTCCCGATATAATAAAATCAGAAAAAATATTTGATGTGCTTATTTCAATTTCAGATCCTCATCATATTCATTGGGGATGTGCCAGTGCTAAAAAACAATATCCGTCCAAATTTCCTAAACGATGGATTGCTGATTGTGGAGATCCATTTATGAAAAATGGTACATCAAAAGATCATTTAAAATTTTTTGCAAAATATGAGCGACAATTTTGTGAGGCATGTGATTATATAACGGTACCCATAGAAAAAGCAATAGAGGCTTATTATCTCGAATATCGAGATAAAATACGTGTCATTCCTCAGGGTTTTGATTTTGATTTAACAAATTTGGAAACGAAAACTATAGCGAATACAGTACCAACATTTGCATTTGCAGGAATGTTCTATGCCGATATTAGAAATCCCCGTTTATTTCTTGAGCATTTATCAACAATAAAAAAGGATTTCCGATTTATTGTTTACACACGATTTGATAATCTTTTATCCGATTACAAAGAAAGACTAAACGGAAAAATGATTATTAAAAAGCCCATTTCTCGTACCGAACTTATTGAAGAACTTCGTAAAATGGATTTTTTGGTAAATATTAGTAATGCTCATAGTCCCAATCAATTACCGAGTAAACTGATTGATTATGGAATTGCAGGAAGACCTATTTTGGACATCAATCCTCAGAATCCCGACACGAAACTGATAGACAATTTTCTTGACGGTGATTATTCAAAAGCTCTAAAAATTGATCATCTGGAAAAATATCATATTAGTGCTGTTGTGAAAAAATTTGAGGAATTATTTTCATAATAAAAAATAAGAATCCTAAAATTTCATGATAATGTATTGGTAAAACCAGGAAAGAATTTGTAAGGATATATGTAATATGGACGCTAATCTTGGCGTCTTTACCTAAGAAATAGGATTATGCAAGAATATATAGAAGTTCGTGGTGCGACGGAGAATAATTTGAAAAACGTTTCGGTAAAAATTCCGAAAAAGCAAATCACCATAGTGACTGGTGTTTCGGGGTCGGGGAAGTCATCGTTGGTGTTGGATACCGTTGCGGCAAAGTCCCGCAGGGAGTTGAACGACACGTTTCCGTCGTTTACCCAGCAATATCTGCCAAAATATGGTCGCCCGCATGTGGAAGCAATTGATAATCTGCCAATTGCAATTGTGATAGAACAACGGAAACCTGCTTCAAATTCTCGTTCTACCGTCGGTACATATACTGATATTTATGCTCTGCTACGATTGCTGTTTTCTCGTGTAGGAACGCCGTTTGTGGGCTATTCCGACGTGTTTTCGTTCAATCATCCTATGGGCAGTTGCCCTCGTTGTTCGGGTCTGGGCGAAATTCGTGAGTTGGATATTCATAAATTGGTTGATTTCAATAAATCGTTGAACGACGAAGACACTATTCATTATATTGCGTTCGGGAAGGGCGGATGGCGTTGGATTCGCTACGCATACAGCGGTTTGTTCGATTTGGACAAGAAAATCAAGGATTATTCTCCCGAAGAATTGGAACTGTTTCTTCACTCACCGCAGATTAAATTGAAAAATCCTCCTTCAAATTGGCCGAAAACGGCGAAATACGAGGGCTTGATTCCCCGTATGTACCGAAGCATTATCAATTCAGAAGAAGGTTTGCTGCACGCAAAGGTTTTGGACCCTATGTTGCAGATGGGTACCTGTCCTGATTGTAGGGGAACTCGTTTGAACAATACTATTTTGTCGTGTAAGATTAACGGAAAAAACATTGCCGACGTGTGCGCCATGTCCATTTCCGATGCAAAAACATGGATAGAGACTGTTGACAATCCGTTGGCCGAAGATATTAAACACAATACGATTGAACGTCTTGCCGCCTTGGAAGAAATAGGACTGGGCTATTTGACGCTCGACCGGGCGTTGGGGACGCTTTCGGGTGGCGAGGCGCAACGATGCAAGATTGCAAAATACATAAATTCTTCCTTGTCGGATGTGATGTATATTCTTGACGAGCCCAGTGTCGGTCTGCATAATCACGATATTCTGTTGATGCAGAAATCGGTGCAAAAACTAAAAAATCATGGAAATACGGTCATTTTAGTTGAGCACCATAAAGATATGATTCAAATAGCCGACCATATTATTGATATGGGTCCTGGTGCTGGTGCTGACGGGGGAAAAGTCCTTTTTGAAGGCACGTACGACGCTTTGCTGAAAAGCGACACGCTTACGGGAAAAATGCTGCGCGCGAGCAAGGAAATGAAGAAAAATGTTCGTCAGCCCAAGGGCTGGTTTTCGATAGAACATGCGCAGAAACACAATCTGAAAGATATCTCGGTGCGAATGCCTATGGGTGTGATGGCTGTGATTGCCGGTGTTGCGGGTTCAGGTAAGTCGTCGTTGATGGAATGTTTTAGAAATCAATATCCTACGTCGGAAGATGTTGTGTATATTAGCCAGAAGAATATCGGTATTAGCTTGCGGTCAACGCCAGCGACGTATTTGGAGGTTGCCGACGATATTCGGAAATTGTTTGCGAAAGAAAACAAGACGAAAGTAGAACTTTTCTCGTTCAACGGCAAGGGTGGTTGTCCTGTCTGCCAAGGCAAGGGCGTGATTGTTTCCGATATGGCGTTTATGGATTCCATTGAGACGGTTTGCGAGGCGTGTGGCGGCTTGCGGTATTCCAACGGTGTGCTGTCGTATAAAGTTCATAATCTGAATATTGCAGAAGTTATGGATTTGTCGGCTGAAAAGGCGTGCGAACTGTTTGCGGGAACTGTCATTGTCGAAAAACTTACCCCATTGTTGAAAGTCGGATTGGGATATGTGCATCTAAATCAGTCATTGTCAACACTTTCGGGAGGCGAGTTGCAACGGATAAAATTGGCTTCGTATCTGCGCGACAAAGGAAAAATCTTTATACTTGACGAGCCAACCGACGGCTTGCATTTGAAAGACATTGATCGTCTTATTTCTCTGTTTGACAGAATGATAGAAGACGGAAACACTATTTTTTTGATAGAACATAACTTAGAAGTGCTGAAATCCTCGGATTATGTGATAGAATTAGGGCCGAAGGGTGGCGACCAAGGAGGAAGAATCCTATTTGAAGGAACGCCGCAGGCAATGAAAAATGCAAAGAACTCGGTGACGGCAGAATATCTATAAGTATATTTTTTCCTCTTAATTTCTAATTTTTAATAAAAAAAACCTATTTTTACCAATCAAAATTTTTCCGAAATGATGTGTTTTTCGAAAAATAGTGCAATTTTTTCTCCAAAAGATTTGGAATTATCCAAATCTTGTATAAACACACAC
>JAFZTG010000193.1 GCA_017618935.1 Bacteroidales bacterium
GCGTCCGTTTGCCCGTTTTCATGAGCCGTCGCTTGCTCCGTGGGACGACGAAGTATTGTCGCACAACGGTTCCTATCCGTCGGGACATACTCTTCGGGGCTGGACAGCTGCGTTGATTCTTATGGAAATAAACCCTGCGAACGCTGATACGTTGTTGGCTCGTGGATTTATGTTCAGCGAAAGTCGTGTGATTGTCGGTGCCCATTGGCAAAGTGACGTGGATGCAGGTCGGCTTGCGGCCTCGGCGGCAGTCGCAAAAATGCATACAAGTCCCGAATTCTTGGAACAAATGGAAAAAGCCAAGAAAGAATTTGCGTTGTTGACGAAATCGGAAAAAAGTAAAAAATCTAAATCAAAGAAATAAAAGAGCACATAAAAAACTCTCTCTCTTTGTATAGGGGTATTAATACTTTATTCCAATCCCTTGCTGATTGCATCGACAAATGCCTCGACTGATGCAGTAACAATGTCGGTATCAACACCAAGACCTTGGTAGAAATGTTTGTTGCATTCCACCTGCACCGAAACGCGTCCACTATCGTCGCAACCACCGTTAAAACCTTGAATCAGAAATTCTTGTAAATGAATATTCTGGTCAGAGAAAATCTTCTTCACTGCCGTGTATGCTGCGTCAACAGGACCATTCCCCATTGCAGATTCCGTGCGTAATTCTCCGTGAATATTCAGCGAAACGGTTGCCGTAGGAATCATCGACGTACCGCACACCACTTGAAGTTGTTCGATGGTAATGGAACGTTCACGTTTCTTCTTGTCTTTACCTACTAAAATCAGTAAATCGTCGTCATTCACAATCTTTTTCTTATCAGCCATCTTCAAGAAGTCTTGATATGTCTTGTCAAGTTCCTCACCGTCAAGAGCATAGCCTAATAATTGCAGACGATATTTCAGTGCAGCGTGACCGCTACGGGCTGTCAGAATAATTGACGATTCGTCAACGCCGACATCTTTCGGATCAATGATTTCGTAATTTTCACGATGTTTCAATACACCATCCTGATGAATACCTGACGAGTGTGCAAACGCATTTTTACCCACGATGGCTTTGTTTGCCTGCACGGGACTCTTCATCAAGCGTTGAATCATTTTGCTCGTAAGCATAATGTTTGGCGTGACAATGTCGGTATGAACACCCATTTTCGGATGGCTCTTTATTGCCATCACAACTTCTTCAAGAGCCGTATTTCCGGCACGTTCACCGACACCGTTAACGGCAACTTCTACCTGACGGGCACCGTTCAGCACACCAGACAACGTATTTGCCGTAGCCATACCTAAGTCATTATGGCAGTGCGTAGAAATAATTGCCTTATGGATATTTGGAACGTGTTCCATCAGATATTTGATTTTCTCACCATACTCGTTCGGCAAGCAATATCCCGTAGTATCAGGAATGTTTACCACCGTTGCACCGGCAGCAATCACCGCCTCGACAACCTTTGCAAGATATTCGTTGTCGGTACGACCAGCGTCTTCGCAGTAAAATTCCACGTCTTCCACGTATTTCTTCGCATATTTTACCGCATCAACACCACGACGGATAATTTCTTCGGGAGTTGATTTCAACTTGTAATAAATATGATTGTACGAAGTGCCAAGACCCGTGTGAATACGAGGATGCTTTGCATAGCGCAGAGCGTCTGCAGCAACATCAATATCTTTCTGAATGGCACGTGTCAAACCACATACGGTAGGATTCGTCACCGCTTTTGAAATCTGCATGACAGATTCAAAATCACCAGGACTTGAGATTGGGAATCCCGCTTCTATAATATCAACGCCAAGTTCTTCCAAAGCACGGGCAACTTCCAATTTTTCAATCATGTTTAATTGATTCCCGGGTGCTTGTTCACCATCACGTAACGTTGTGTCGAAAATGTAAACTTTATCCTCCATAATACTATTATTTAATAAAAAACCCCAAAGCGAATTGCCAAGGGGTTAAGTTATACCAATTGTCTCACGACCCCTTAGCGTGTGCTAACGAGCAACAAGAGCAATATGTCTAAACAAAATGTTTTCATCAGTGCAAATATACAATTTAATTGATACTAAAACTCGATTAGGCCCAACTTTTTTTATTTCCCAATAAATATTACCTTTGCAGAAAATATTTTTATATGGCACAGCAACCTTCTATTCCAAAAGGAACACGCGATTTCACTCCATCGGAGATGTTGAAACGTAATTATATTTTCGACACAATTCGTTCCGTCTATAAATCTTACGGATTTTTACCTATTGAGACGCCTGCTATGGAAACTATGCAGACCTTGATGGGAAAATATGGAGAGGAGGGTGATCGCCTCATTTTTAAAATCTTGAATTCTGGCGATTTTAAACAAAGTGTCGAACCAAACGATTATGCAAATGCGTCTTCGTTGAGTTTGGCTAACAAATTCTGCGAGAAGGCTTTACGATATGATTTGACGGTGCCTTTCGCTCGTTTTGTGGTGATGCACCGTAACGAAATTCAGTTGCCGTTCAAGCGTTATCAGTTGCAACCCGTGTGGCGTGCCGACCGTCCACAAAAAGGTCGTTATCGCGAGTTCTATCAGTGTGATGCCGACATTGTGGGAAGCGATTCTTTGCTGAACGAGGTGGAATTGATTCAAATTATTGACACAGTTTTTACTAAATTTGGAATAAACATAACGGTAAAACTCAACAATAGGAAGATTCTTTCGGGTATTGCCGAAATTATTGGCGAACCAGAAAAAATTGTTGACATCACCGTTGCCATCGACAAACTTGAAAAAATTGGTATTGAGAATGTCAATGCCGAATTGCTTGAAAAAGGATTGACACAAGAGAAAATTACTGCCTTGCAACCAATTTTGTTGTTGCTGGGGAGCAATGAGGAGAAATTCTCTAAACTAAAGGATATTCTTGCTTCTTCGGAAATAGGGTTGAAAGGTATTTCCGAATTGGAATATATATTCAAAATGTTGCAAAATGTGTCGCTTCGGTCAACCTTGCAGTTGGATTTGACGCTTGCCCGTGGCTTGAATTATTATACTGGTGCGATTCTCGAAGTGAAGGCAAACGACGTGGAAATGGGAAGCATTTGTGGTGGCGGTCGTTACGATAATTTGACGGGAATTTTTGGTATGCCGGGTCTTTCGGGTGTGGGAATCTCGTTCGGTGCAGATAGAATCTATGACGTTCTCAATCAGTTGGATGCATATCCTAACGATACGAAAGAGGCGACGAAAGTGTTGTTCATCAATTTTGGCGATGCCGAGGTGGCATATAGTATGCCAATTATTGCTTCGTTGCGTGCCAACGGCATAGCGTGCGAACTTTACCCCGATGCCGCAAAGATGAAAAAACAGATGCAGTATGCCAACGACAGGAAAATCCCGTTCGTGGCTATTGTCGGTGGCGATGAAATGGCGCAAAACAAGGTGATGGTCAAGAATATGATGACGGGGGAACAAAACTTGGTAGAAAAAGATTCGGTTATTTCGGTCGTTGAGTAAAAAACGAGTTTTTTCTATTGACACCATCTCAAATTTGTTTTAATTTTGGTAAATTGTATGAATTCGGGAATGAGGAAAATATTCGTTTTGGTATTGTGTTGTTTGATGTCTATGCATGCCTTTTCACAAGAGAAGTTCGAAGGCGATGTGAGTTATGTGAAGACGACATTTTCCGATACTATATACTATGTCTATACCATCAAGGATGATTGTGTGCGGATTGACGAATACAATAAATATAAGCACCCTACACGTGCATATATCATCAATCTGCTTGATAAGTCGGTGATGGTGATAAATCCCAATAAAAAATTATATACGAAGTTGGAGAATTTCCCTGTAAAAGATGAATTTATCCAAAACATGGAAGTGGTCCATACGGGAAATTACAAGTATATCAATGGCTATAAGTGCAGTCAGTGGCGAGTGAAGAATTACGAGGAAAATACAGAGATTTCGTACTGGATGGCGGGCGATAATTTCAATTTTTATACGCCAATGTCACAAGTCGCAATGTCGCTCGAAGACCATTTTTTGTTCTATAAGGCATTGCCACAGTCAAAAATGCAAGGTGTTATGCCAATGTTGATAGAGAACAAGACGCTCCTTCGAGCCCCGAAATCAACATTTACCATAATGGCGATTAACTCACACCCTGTAGATGCCTCGATATTCAACCTTTCGCAATATCAGAAATACGAGAATTTACGATAATAGAGTAGGGACGAAGATGTTTTTCTTCGTAAAAGTTTATCGGAAAAAAATCGCATAGAAACTTAGTTATAGAACAACCACGATATTCCGAACGAGATAGTTCCGTTGGTTTGTGGATAGCCCGCAATCGGATAATTTTGTTCCTTCAACAAAGCATATAAACTATTGTATTTCACGTACAGTTTGATAGGTTTGTATTTCAACGTGGCGAAGGCATTTACAATCGGGAAATTACCATATTTGTAAGTGGTCTGAGGTAAGAAATCGCCCAATGCCGCATCGAATGTCGGTACGTTGTACGCCGGATAATACAACACCTCGGCACCAAGTCCGAAATGAATCAGTTTATGAAAGAATGCACCTTGTACAGCAAGAGAATTGTAGGTTGCCCACGTTGGATACTCTTGGTCTCCCACTGAAATATCCTGATAAATCAACCCGTTTTTCATCAAAATATGCCAAAAACGCGTCGTTTTCTGAACTTTTGCCGTCAGGGCATTTCCCGATTTGTTCGACTGCTGCAACACGCCTTTGGTATCAAACGAGATATAATCCTTCATCGTATAATAATGTACGTCGGCTTCAAAACCACCCCATTCCGAGGTTATATTTGCATTCGCGTCAAGTAATTTTTCTGCGCTGAAATCGTTTCTCCACGCATTGTGATTGGATTCAAGCACATAATATACATCGCCCAAATATGACTGGGAATATTCTTCCGACAAGGAGATTGAAATTTCTTTTTCCTTGATTTCGAATGACTTGGATAAACTTGTATTTAATTCAAAACTTTTACTATCGTCTCCTTCAAAATAATACAAATGACTGTGCTCAATTGAGATATTTCGTGGCAACGAAAAACTGAATTGTCCCTCGTAATACTCTGATTTTGAGAGCGATTCGGGAATCTTGTATGCATAGTCATAACAATTTGCAGAGATAAATTCCGCACCAACCGCAAAATTCGCCACAGCAACAATGTTCCCCAGTTTTCGCTGAAACTCAATAAAGACGGCATTTGTCAAACTCTTACAAACAACCGTGTCGGCAGTTTGCGTCGAGTCATATAATATATTGGTATAAAACTCCGCATCCAACAAATTATCGGTATAGCCACGACGGATGGAATTGTAATTCAGCCTATAACCCAAGGCATTCTTGTAACGCAACAAATCCAACGAAGCACTGTCCTCCTTGGGTTTCCGACCAAGATTCCACTTTTGTGTAAAAGCAATGTCCTGATATCGCAAAAAAGAATTAGCTCGTGGGTGCTTCATACGTAATAATTTCTCGTAATGCAACAACGAATCGGCTGCAATACCGCCATTTTCGCCTCGTTTTATGTTGTTGAACGCATATTTGAACGTGGTTGAGAATCGAGGGCCATAATACGCAATCCAAGGCGTAACGTGCTGACCTTTAATAGATTGGTTATCCCATTCACCCATCGTCTTATAAAAATTCAGATTCAGGCCAACATTGCAATATTTGTTCGCATTTTGCGTATGTAAGAATCGTGCGGATTGTTCACTATTAAGACCTTGCGAGAAAAACAACTCCGAAAACGGACGTTGAGCCGTATAATCGGCAATATCGTAGGTTGACACCAACGATGATTCGTACGGTGTGAGAAAATAAGCATCGCTATTTTTGGGCGTGAACAATAACGAGAACGCCGGCGAGGCATATTCCGCAGCATGAACCTTATAATCGGCAATACTCCCATTGGGTTCATACAAATAGAAGAAATCCATTGTCGTGTCAATCTTCACACGAGTTCTTTCGGTGCTTGTAAGATTATACTCCCACTTGATAATATCTTTATTCTGTTCTACAGAATCCTGTGGCTCTTCGTCGGCAAACGCGAATTGTGCCGAGAAAAGACAAATTATCATTATTACTCTATGAATTATTCTATTCTGTTTCTCCATTTTCTGCAATAATGATTATTATTTAACGTGAGTTCGATGAATTCATTTAATAATAACTTATTGATTATCAATATAATAACAAAACAAGCGCTATTATGATTTCAGACAACAAAATTACGGAGATTTATTGTAAAGCAGATGATTTCTGCAAGATTTTTCAAGAATTTATTCGTAGAAATACTTGTTCGTTTCACTATGTTTTGACGATTCTCACTTGTGAGAATACCAAGTTTTAGGGATTTCCACAGTCAATGGGTGTTTATACTTTTGGCAAAAAAAGGTTTGGATGCTGTGACATATTCAAACCATAATAAAATTCAGAACAAAAGGTAAAAACATGGATTACAAATCATACACCTATCCAGAATTCGGGGCAATTGCCGA
>JAFZTG010000194.1 GCA_017618935.1 Bacteroidales bacterium
GGATGGGGCCGTTGGCATAAGGTAACGCTGACGTTACGAGAATGCGCTTATATTTTTTGTTTTCGTCTGACATTTCTTTCTATAATCTTTAATCTTAATACTTTAATCTATTTCGATTTGCAAAAGTAATACATTGTCAGCACATAAACAAAAATTATTTCATTTGCAGACGTTTTTGATAGAAGGCTGTTACTCCGCAACCTTCCAATCCACAATATTCTTCTCCTTGCTCGAAAAATTGACGCCGACTTTAATCAGTTTGCGACCGTCCATCTTGAAACGCCCTGCGTAATCTTTCTCGTTGATTTGGTCGAGGGCAGTCTGCGCGTCTTGATCCATCTTAAACTCAAAGAGATAGACATAATCCTTGTATATCAAAATTGTGTCCGCCCTGCCTTTCGACGAATGTAACTCAGAAACCACGAAATGTCCCAAAATGGTGAAAACCAAATAGATGACATTTTGAAAATCGCGTTCCAAATACTTCACGCTGCCATCATTGGCGTATGGCAACGTGCTGTACAACGTCTGGAAACGCCCCATCAAACTCTCCACATCGCCATTGCGAAAATCGCGCAAGAAATCAGAATAATTGAAGCCCGACAAACTGTCAGGTTTATAATAAAACTCGTTTGCCAAGCCGTTGAGAAAACTAAGTTTAATCTCGTTGTTCGGGAAACCGAGCGTATAGGTGCGTGTGGGCGCGTCGTAACTTTTTATCGTCAAGTAACCCGTGTAATACAACAATGGTATCAAATCCGTTGTAAGGTCGTCGTCCTTGTAAGTTTTCAGATTGTCCTTGGAGTATTCCACGTCGTTTTCCAACAATCTGAAATCATAATACGTACTATGAATCCGCTTCATCAGAAGGGTTGGATTGCCGGTGTCATACCAATAATTCTGAAAATCGCGCTTGGAAAAAGCATTAAGAAGGCTCACTGGATTGAACACCTTCTCGCCGTCCTCGTGGAAGAGATAGCAATCGTACCAACGTTTGAGTTCGGCGATGCACCCGTCGAAAGTAAGTTTCTGCTTCTGGGCGAGTCTTTCTATTTCGGGCGTGAAATTCGCGATAAGTTCCTCTTGCGTGATGCCACATATAGCCGAAAAATTCTCGTCGTCCGTGATGTCCTCAGGTTGGTTTTGACCGCTGAAAATAGAGGTCTTGGCAAATTTGGTAACGCCCGTGATGAATGCAAAACGGATGTACTGGTCAGAGGACTTCAACACCGAGAAAAATCCACGGTAAATTTTCTTGGATTCGGGCAGATTCTCGCTAGTAATCAGCGGATTGTCGTATTCGTCAACGATGATTACAGTTTTCAGACCAGTCCTTTCATAGATAGTTTGCATATCGTATCTGAATCGGTACGAAAGTTTCCTGCCTTCGGATTTGTCGTCGTCTTTCTCCACCGCTTCCTTGATTAATTTTTCATCGAAGTCTATGCCGTTGTATCTTTCAAATTCCCACAAAGACATTCTAATCTTAACAATCAACGAAACAGGA
>JAFZTG010000195.1 GCA_017618935.1 Bacteroidales bacterium
ACATTGCGTTTAAGTGTGCCGAAGCGTGTCGTGGTTACCAAAACTATCCCGATGCGGAAAAATACTATAGAATCGCTATCTCAAAGGATTCAGTTACATTCCGTTTGGCAAACTATTGGTATGCCGAGATGTTGATGTTGCAAGGGAAATACGATTCTACACGTGTTCAGTATGAGATTCATTACAAAATGAATAAGAACAAGAATGATTATTATACGAAACGTGCAAAAGAACAAACTACTGTTTTGACAAAGAAGATTTCCAAAGTCGGCGAATCTGTAGGTTTGGAAGTGAAGCATATCGATGAAAAAGGCGTCAATTAAATGTATGCCGAATATGCTCCATGTCAATATAATGACTCTATATTCTTTTTTGCTGGTGTTCGTCCGTTGGATGAGAAACTTGCCGACACGTCGTTCATTTATAGCAACTACTTGACGCGGGTAATGCAGGCAACTCGACGCAATGATTCTACGTGGTCGGATGTGAAAGTTGTGAAATCGTTGATTGACCCTGAGGCTCACGTCAACAATCTTTCGTTCACCAAAGACGGTAAAACGGCATATTTTAGCAAGTGTATCGGTTATAATTGCTCAATCTATAAGGCCGACTTCGATCCGAAGTTTATGGATTTCTCTAATATTACGAAATTGCCGGCCCCTATCAATATGTCGCAAACGAGCAATACCACTCCGCAAATTGCATACACGCCACAAGGGGATTATCTGTTTTTTGCATCAAACCGTAAAGGTACGAAAGGTGGTTATGATATTTGGTACGCATCGATTGATTCGTCGGGAAATTTCGGTTCCGTGCAAAACTGCGGTAAAAACGTAAATACGCTTGGTGATGAGGTTACGCCATTTTTCGATTCCCGTGACTCCTTGTTGTATTTTAGTTCCGAGTGGCACACAAGTTTGGGTGGATTCGATATTTTCTCGTCAAAGGGAGATTTAAGCAGTGGCCGTTGGTCGAATGCGGTAAATATTGGTGCTCCGATAAATTCTTCGTATAACGATTTGTACTATGCATATTCGCGTGACTCTTTGAGAGCTTATTGGTGCTCAAACCGTGAGGGCTCGGTAAAACTTATCGGAAAGGCGTATAGCAATGATATTTATGCTCATTCGCTCATTCGTCGTTCAATTGCCCGTATCACCGACTTGATTCCTATCACCTTGTATTTCGACAACGATTATCCCGATCCTCGTTCAAAGGATTCGATTACGGATAAGATTTACGAGAATTTGTATAAGGATTTTGTTGCAAAAGAAGACGAATACATTAAAGAATATACGAAGTATTCTAATGACGAACGTCTGAAATACGACACACGAAATGTTAAGACGTTTTTCAGCGACTTGACGGCCGAATGGGAAAAACTGGCTTTGTTTGCCGAATTGATGGAAGTCATTTTGGCTGACGGGCAAGATATTGTGGTTGCGTTTAAAGGATATGCGAGCCCTGTGGGTAACTTGGCGTATAACGAAATTGTGGCTAAAAAGCGTATTTCATGTATTCAAAATTATTTTACGTCGTATAATAATGGCGTGCTAAATCAATATTTGAAGAATGAACCCAAATCGGGTAAAGGTAGTTTGAAATACATTTATGAACCTATTGGTGTTGTAAAAGCCGAAAATACTTTTTACACAAGTTCGGGAGCGCAAGTAAGCGCAATCTCTGATAGACGCCAGAAATGGATGTCGGTATATAGTCCGGCAGCAGCATATCAACGTAAGATTGAAATTATCGCCGTTGACATAGAATACGAAAATGAATTGTTCGAAGAAATCAGCCGCGAAATCAAGACGCAAAAGAAGATGGTTGATGAGGTTGATGGTACTTCATTGTATAAAGAAGGCGAGGAACCAGAACAGAATCAAGAAGAGTTAGAAGCTAACGATGAAGAAGACGGATTCTCAATTAAACCAGCAGAACCAAGCAAGAGTGAGGAACCTGATGTGAACGACGATACCAAGTTGAAACTGAAACCAACTGCACCTATCATTTTCGAAGAGGTTGATCAAGATATTCAAGAAATCAAATACGAGAAGAAACCTGAACCGGTAATAGAAAAATCTCAACCAAAAGAAGAAAAAGCAACGAAACCTGCGCCACAAAAGGAACAAACGGTAAAGAAAGAAGAAACTCCAGCTCCGAAAAAAACGAGCAAGGAAGAAGCTGATATGAAGAAATATGACGGTGCCGAGATTTTTAAGGCTAAATAGTCACTTGCTCAGATGCATTTTTTCAATTTTTTTCGAAAATCTACCCTTAATGCGATTGCACGGAGAACAGGCTATGTCCGTGACCAACAAGGTATTTTGAATCGTTATGTGCGCGAAAATGAGAATTGGAAACAGCATTTGGAACATACCAAATCATTTATCTTAGAATCGGTGCAACATACGAGAAAACGTGGTTCAATTGCGTTTTTAGGAAGCGGTTGGTTGCTTGACGTCCCGTTGGACGAAGTAGCAAAACTGTTTGACGATGTCTATCTTTACGATATTGTTCACCCCGAACAGGTTGTCGTTAAAACGAAGAAAATGAAAAACGTTCATCTTGTCACGTGCGATTTGACAGGTGGCGCCGTCGCACTTGCCGAAAACAGTGCATCGTTTGAACAGTTTGTTGCTAAATTGCCAACACTTGCATTATCAGAAGATTTCAATAGATTCGACATGGTCGTTTCAGTAAATATATTGAATCAGTTGGATATTATCTTATGTGATTACGTATCAGAGAAATTTTCGGTGATCGATGACCAACTTATTCCAGTCCGCCAATTTGTTCAGCAGTTTCATATAGATACGCTCCCTGTCGGGAAAACATGCATTATTACCGATTTTGAAGAAGAAAATAAATCAACGATTGATGGTTCAATAACGAATAAAAATTTGTTGCATTGTGTCTTTCCTGCAATTCATGATAAACAAGAATGGATGTGGATTTTTGATACGAATCAGAAATACCATAAGCATCAGAAGACAATTCTGCACGTGATGGCAGGGAATTTCTAAAAAGAGAAGTTTTTGTCAGTTATTCATCTTTCGTTTCTTGTACAACTGATAGGAATTTACCGTATTGTGACAAATGCTGTACAATCCGCCCGAAACGGCTGTTACAGGATTCAAAAACGTCGCTCCCATCCAAATCATAAACACGGTATTTTTCTGTCCTATTGCCTGTCCACCACTGATTCTGTCGTTGGTTTTCCCTGCAATTGTTTTGCCTATATAAAACTGAAAAAGACAGCATACGGCAGTGATGATTGTCATTCCTATGAAGCAGAGCAACGACACGTCGCTGTTGACCAATTCACGTGTCGAAACCGCCAAAGCCAGTGGCAATGCTATTAGCCAGAAATAAAACGCCAAATCTCGCACTTGCAACAACCATGACAACAATTTTGGAAAGAATCTTCGTACGACCAAAGCCAATAGGAAGGGAAACACCAATAGCGGGAATACTTTCACAATAATAATGCAAAACGATCGCAAAAAAGTGGTGCCTATATTCGGATTTACCAATGGAATAACCAACGGCACCACGATTGCCGCCACCACATTCGACACAATTGTGTAGGCAAGCAACGAAAGTTTGTCACCATCCAACTTGTCAACAATGACAACTGCTGCCGTCGCCGTGGGACAAATCATGCAACACATGGCACATTCTATCACAATTTGCTGGTCAACATGTCCGAAAAACGGTACCAACAACGCCAAAAGCACAAAACTCCCTGCCTGAATCAACGCCAACCAAAGATGCCATTTCTTAAAGCGTATTTGTCTTATGTCGATTTTGCAAAACGAAAGGAATAGCATGACAAACAGCAATGCTGGTTGTAGCCACGCAACGCAGTTGTTGGCGAATACGCGGACATGCAACGGGAAACGACACCAATGGAAAATGAGATACGACAAAACTCCAATAATCATTGCCACAGGCAACGACCAATCTTTTACAAATCGGAGAACTTTTTTATAACCTTCCATCAACAATTTTTCTCTCCAAACTGCCCTTTACGTCAAATATCACGTGCTTTTCTTTGAGGAACGAGAGTATATCGAGTGTTGAAAATTGAGTGTGCGCTACGGCAGATATCACAGCGTCAAAGCAACCTTTAGGCAATGTGTTCGTCAACTCTATGCCATATTCCGCCTTCACCACATCGGGATTTGCCCAAGGATCGTATACGGTTATGTTAAGATTGTATTCTTTCAATGCTTTGTAAATGTCGATTACACGAGTATTTCGCACGTCGGGGCAATTTTCCTTGAACGTGAAACCCAAAATCAGAATGGAACTGTTCAATACTTGAATTGCCTTTTTGAGCATAAGTTTAATCACCTGATTAGCAACATATTCGCCCATTCCGTCGTTCATTCGGCGACCTGCCAGAATAATCTCGGGATTGTATCCGTGCCGTTGTGCACATTGAGCCAAATAATACGGATCTACACCTATGCAATGTCCACCGACAAGTCCAGGATTGAACGGCAAAAAGTTCCATTTTGTGGAAGCGGCATCAAGCACGTCGTGCGTATCAATGCCAAGAACGGTGAAAATCTTCGATAACTCATTTACAAACGCAATATTGATATCGCGTTGTGAGTTTTCAATCACCTTGGCAGCCTCGGCCACTTTGATTGACGGAGCCAAATGGGTACCCGCCTCAATAACCGAATTATATATTTCGTTAACTTTCTTTCCTATTTCAGGTGTCGAACCCGACGTAACCTTTTTGATTTTTTCAACCGTATGCAACTTGTCACCCGGATTGATACGTTCCGGCGAATAGCCAGCAAAGAAATCGACATTGAATTTCAATCCCGATGTTTTTTCAACCACGGGAATACATTCGTCTTCGGTAACACCAGGATATACCGTTGATTCATATACGACAATATCGCCTTGGGAAATAACAGCGCCAACGGTCTCACTGGCTTTATGCAATGGTTCCAAATCGGGGTTATTATTATCGTCAACTGGTGTGGGGACGGCAACAACATAGAAATTACAATCTTTTATCTCCTCTATATCCGAAGTACATTTGAAACCATTCTTGATTGCTTGTTGAAGCAACTCATCACTAACCTCCATTGTTGCATCATGTCCTTGCATCAATGAACGCACACGTTTCTCACATTTATCAAAACCAACGGTTTCGTATTTCGTAGAAAACAAACGTGCCAAAGGGAGTCCCACATATCCTAATCCTATCACACAAATTTTTGTCGCCATCGTTTTTCCCGTTTAATTCATTGAACAAAGGTAAGAAAATTTTGAAACGTCAATGGTATTTCCCCAAAAATAAACATATTATTCATTTCTTTTTTCCCACTTCTCCATCTCTCGAATCAGATGCATCAAGCCCCTACCGTTGTGGTACGGGCATTTCCACATTCCCATCTTGGGTTCGCTGTCAACGGGAAAACCGTCGTCGTCGATTCGCCAAAACCATTCGCCGTGAACACGGTCAATAAGGTATTCGCGGATATAGTTCCATTGTTTCAGGGCAAGTTGGCGATATTCCTCCTTGCCCGTCATATCGAATGCGTTGGCAAGTCCTTCAACGGCCTCTATCTGCACCCACCAATGACGGTCGCTGTCGCGTTTGCCCGTTTTTGGGAAAAATTCGTACCACGTGGAATTTGTTTTTGTATCGAATCCTTCGGCAACGAATGTATCGACCATAGCAAGGATTTTGGGACGAATTTTGTCAAGCAAAGCCGTATCGTTCAACATTTTTGCCGCTTCCCAAATCAGCCACGTTGATTCAATATCGTGACCATACGAAATCTCCGTCGTTTTAGGTTTCCAATCTTCTGAGAAAAAGATAGTTACGTGATTATTCTTGTCAACAATCGTATTCAGATACAAGAGAATTTCGTCCTTGAGAGCTTTTCCTACACGAGCGTCCTTTGTCGCCTCGTAAAGCGTGGTGTATGCCTCCAACACGTGAAGGTTTGTATTCATTCCCTTGGGTTCGTTCAAATCCTTGTCGCTCAAACGAACATCGTCGAGTTTGTCCCACGTCTCGGAAAATGCCTCGAAATAGCCGCCATTTTTAGTATCAAGACAGATTGATTCAAGTTTGTTGAACAAATCCATGGCAAAATCCAACGACGACTTGTCGCCAAAGGCAAGGTAATATTCCGCATACGCATAAATGGTGAATGCCTCGGCATAGACCTGTTTCTTGTTTACCACAACCGTACCGTCGGCCGTAGTTTCCCAATATACGCCACCGTTTTTCTTATCGAAGAAATGAGTTTCGATAAACGAGCGAGCCTTGTCGGCAAATTCCTTATAGTCAGTATTCTGGTAGAAACGACACGCAGCAGCGAACGTCCATAAAATGCGTGAATACATGATGATTCCTTTGTGAGCGTCGGGCTCGGGCGTACCATAATGGTCGATTTCACCAAAAAATTGTCCTGTTTTCTTGTCAATCGCCTTTGTTGACCAGAATGAGAGAACATTTTTGAGTTCTTTTTCAAATTCTTTTTTGAGAGAAGCGTACATTGTTCGAAAATTTGAAACGGTTTTATAAAACATCAACGGACGCAAACGTTGCGTCCCTACAGTTGTCAATTATCAATTAAAATCAGTTTGTTGATTCCTCTTTCATTTCCAGACTTACAACCGACGGATTCAAGTAGAACGAATACAAGTTCACGAAAAACGGAACCGCTTTTTTAGCCAATAGATTCGGGGAGTTGAGCAACATTGCCATTGCAATCTCTTTTTCCGGCCAAACAATTATTTCGGAACGATACCCTTGCACATATCCGCCATGATACAAGATTTTTTCTCCGTTGTACGTAAACACTCGCCAACCAAGACCATAGCCCTTGTCCTCCAGTTTCGGTCCCCAATAACAGGTTGACCCCTTCATCGGAATAGAGACATACGAGGTACCGATTTCCTGCAAAACGTTTGGTGATACCACTTGTGGAGCGTATCCCATAATTGCCCGCAACCAAATGCTCAAATCAGAAATGCTCGCATTTACGCCTGCAGCAGGTGCAGTTGCATAATAACGTTCGTTCAGATCGCATACCTTGTACGTTAGCGTTTTGGCAGACAACATTTTATGAGGATAAGCAAAATTCTTGGAAGCCACAAAGCCATTAAAACCAACCGAAGCGTCCTTCATACCAAGCGGCATGAAAAGATTTTCCATCATGAGGTTACCGTAGGTCATTCCCGTACGTAATTGCAAAACAGTGTCGAGCAAACTAAACATAACATTCTGATATGCATAATGTTGCCCTGGCAATGCGTCAATTTTTGCCACGTGCAGTTTCTGATAAATCTGGTGAAACGAAAGTCCGCTTTCAACGTACGAATCGAACGAATAGCCGAGCAAACCCGACGTATGGCTCAACACATGACGAAGTGTGACGTGTTCCTCGTTGTACGTTTTTGACAAGTGCAACGACGGCAAGTAGGTAATAATGGGCTCATCCAAGTCTATCGCCTCACGTTCGGCCATCTTGGAAGCAAGCACGCCTGCAAATCCTTTTGACACGGAAGCCAAACGAAAACGAGTGTGAATATTGACAGAATCACGAGTGCCCTGTTTTTTTACGCCATACGGCTTGCAACAAACCACCTGACCTTTATAAACAATCGTCATTGCTCCACCAACGGAATGCAACGAATCAAACTGGCTCTGGAAAAAATCGGAATAAATTTTTACGAAATCTGCTATTTCAGTCCTACTGTCAACAGGATTTTGAGGCTGTGTAATCGGTTCAAAATTAACAACATACGCCCCTTTCTGTGTCTGAATCGTGTAGCCGAGATAACCGACCAACAAAATAAGAGAAAGAGTTACTATATGTTTAAAATTCATTGACTTACAATTTACACGTGCAAAGTTCGTTATTTTTTCTCACAAACAAAGGAGTAATCCACAACAAATTCACAATTTATTAACAGGTTGTTAACAAAAAAGTCGGTTTTCTCCTTCATTATACAAGAGAAATCTATTTTTACAACTAACGAGAAATGTAGCGTTCAATTTTTCCGCACAATTGCAGTTCGTGTCCCATTCTATCCTTTTTCGTCTGCATGTAGCACTTATTGTACTCATTTACAGGGATTTCGATAGGAACATTCTCTACAATCTGCAAGCCATATCCTTCCAGACCTGCACGTTTTTTGGGATTGTTCGTCATCAGACGAATTTTTGAGACGCCCAATTCGTGAAGAATCGTCGCCCCCACGCCATAATCGCGTTCGTCGGCACCGAAACCAAGACGCAAATTGGCATCAACCGTGTCGAGTCCCTGTTCTTGCAACTTATAGGCTGCTATCTTGTTCATCAGCCCAATGCCGCGTCCTTCTTGGCTCAAATAAACAATCACACCTTTTCCTTCCTTCTCAATCGTTTCCATTGCCTTGTGCAACTGATCGCCACATTCGCAACGCATAGAGCCGAAAATATCGCCCGTAGCACACGAAGAGTGCATTCTTACAAGTATCGGCTCGTCTTTTTCCCACGTTCCCTTTATCAAGGCCACGTGTTCCAATCCGTTGGATTTCTGACGGAACGGAATCAAGTGAAAATGACCATATTTTGTCGGCAAATCAACCTCCACGCCTTTGTCAACAATCGATTCTTGCGTCAGTCGGTATGCAATCAAATCCTTGATAGAAACAATCTTCAAATCGAATTTTGTGGCAATTTCCAACAATTGCGGAAGGCGGGCCATTGTGCCGTCTTCATTGATGATTTCAATCAAAGCAGCCGCTGGCGAAAAACCTGCCAGACGAGCCAAATCCACCGCCGCTTCGGTATGTCCTGCACGGCGAAGCACGCCACGATTTCGTGCACGAAGAGGATGAATATGTCCAGGACGAGCCAAATCCACCGGCTTAGTATCGGGATTTGCCAAGGCACGAATTGTCATTGCACGGTCGTACATAGAGACTCCCGTGGTGCAGCCGCTTCCTATCAAATCAACCGTCACGGTGAACGGCGTTTCGTGAAGCGAGGTATTGGTAGCAACCTGCATATCGAGTTCCAATTCCGAACATCGGTCCTCGCTAATCGGAGCACACAATTCACCACGTCCGTTGCTAATCATGAAATTCACCTTCTCGGGCGTGATTTTTTCTGCCG
Organism: Bacteroidales bacterium; assembly: GCA_017618935.1. The sequence goes on from JAFZTG010000195.1 coordinate 9,146, forward strand.
CGATTATAAAATCTCCCTCGTTCTCTCTATCCTCATCATCAACCACAATCACGAAATTTCCCTTCTGAAATTCTCTGATTGCATCTTCAATCGTATCAAGTTTTGTCTTTATCGTTGTATCACTCATGTTTCTATCCTTTGGTACATTACCACTCTGCAAAAATACAATTTGCGAACGATTAAATCTCTATTTCAAGGTAAAAAAATAACGTTAAACAAGATTTGACAGTTACATTTTCTTTAAACATATTTCCATCGGATTGTTATTCTTTTCAAGTGTTGGAATTGCACGAAACTGAATAAACGAATTGGTTTGCTTGTCAATGGGGATTTCTTTTCCATTTTGCGTCACCGAGGTGTAAGTACCTTCGTCTTGTGTTTTAATCACAATAATAGTAAGGGGAACGACCAATGTTTGTGGAACGAGTGTTTTGAAATTCTCATTTTTGATATATAACACAAAATGCCGTTCTTTTTCTATATCTGATTTGTTTTCTATCAGTTTTGCACAACTTGCTTCACGATGATAGAGAATAGCATTGCCAAATGTTGTAACCCAAACATCTTTAGTCTGTGTTTTGAGGAAACGTAGCTGTGTTTTTAGCGAATCAAGTTTCACTTGCGCATACCAATTATCGTGGTATGAATTTAGGTCATCGTCAACACTGTGATACAAAAACGTAAGAAGACCGCCGCCAGCAATAACAGATTGTATTTCTTCGTAAAATTGTGTGTTTTTTGTCCCTTCGTTCATTCCGAAAGTATGAATCCTATAGTAGTCGTCATCTTCTTTTGCAAAATTGTATGAATAATCCGACATTCCCCACACGCTACGAGCCCCGACAAATCCTTTGGAACGCAGAAATTCGATGGATTGTGGATTTTCGGCACCGGCACCGTATGGATAGGCAAATGAAATTACTGCATTGTCAGGAACTTTTTTTTCTATCAATGTAATAGGTTCTTCTATTTCTGTTTCCAATTTTTCATCGGGTAATTTCGTGATGTCGGGGTGGGTAAGAGTATGATTACCAAGTTCGTTCCCGTTTTCAACCGTTTTTTGTGCCGATTTCCAACCTAAATCTGTTTTTTCAATATTGTTTGTTAGTGGGAAAAATGTGGCGACCAGCTTGTATTGTTTCAGGGTGGGAACCACAAGCGGGAACTGTCCCGGTGTCCAATCGTCAAACGTGAGGACAACGGCTGCTTTTTTGTCGTAATCCCATTTGCAAATACCACCGACATTTTTTTGAAAAGCAAGTAGATTAGATTCATTTTGTGCTTGTGTAACCATGACGAAACAAATACAAACAAAAACAACAATTTTTCTCATAATTAAACTTGGTTATTCATTGCAGAACACATTTGTTAGAATGATAGAAATCTTTAGCCAAAATTAAGAAAAAAATAGATTAAAACGGTCCTTTTTTTCCATTGGAACTTATTTCAAAAAAAATTCGTTATTTCAAAAAACGTAGATTTTTTTTTATAACTTTATCGCAAAATGCAAAATGATGACAAAGTGTAAGTCGGTAAAATATATTTCAAATGCTGATGTAACGGTTGGCGTAATCCCCGAAATAGGAGGAACGATAGTGTTCGTATCGAAGAACGGTTCTCCGAATTTGATTAAATCGAATCCCGATTTATGGAATGTCGCAAAGAAACCTCAGGTGGATGAAAATACTGAATTTGTGCCCTATTGTGGTCACACAGTTTGGTTAGGACCACAAAAAGAATGGTGGATTCATCAAGATATAAATCAGGAAAGAAAAAAATCGGCTGCGGAATGGCCCCCCGATCCATACTTGTATATTGCTGAATATGAGGTAATTGAAAATACTCCGTCGGCAATCCGTATGCGTGGTCCCCATAGTCCCATATCGGGAATTACGGTGGAAAAAGAAATTGCCGTCAATCCCGATGGTAGCGTGTTTGTACAAGCTACGGTTATAAATACGGGAAAAGCTGCATGTGCGTGGGACGTTTGGCACAACACCCGTTTCGATGGAATGTGCAGAATGTCGGTTCCCGTTGAAAATCAAGACGTTAAAGTGGTTCCTGTATTGAATGACAATTCCACGGAAATGCCTTTTGAAATGATAGAAGGTTCTTTCTCCTATTGCCCGCAAAAACCGCCGAAATATTATGAGGAACGGAGTTCCAAGACGTTTATATATCCGTCGCAACCAGAAATTTCGGTAGAAACAAACGGTTATTTGTTCACGATTTATTTTGAAAAACATAAAAAAACGGAAATTCATCCCGCCCAAGGTTTAGTTGAG
>JAFZTG010000196.1 GCA_017618935.1 Bacteroidales bacterium
CCAAGCGATGCAAGCACACCGAAGATAAGGAACAAGTTCAACAACAATGCAACGCTTGCCACAGCACCAGCCTTGCGATAGTAGAATATCATATAAATCAATACCAATATGAATGCGAAGATGAACGACAAGATACCTGTTCTGATAGATTCCTTACCGAGTGAAGGACCTACGAACTCGGCGTTCATGATGCGTGCACGGGCTGAAAGTTTACCTGACTTCAAGATGTTTGCCAAGTCGGTTGCCTGAGCAATTGTGAAGTCACCCGTGATAGAAGAGATACCGTCGCCGATTTCCGATTGAACTGTCGGGTATGAATATACATAACCGTCTAGTACGATAGCAACAGAACGTTGGATGTTTTCTTTTGTCAAACGTTTCCATTCTTTTGCTCCTTCGCTATTCATCACCATACGAACGCTTGCGCCTCCGCCTTTGTCAGAGAATTCAGGACGAGCGTCAACCACAACGTTTCCTTCCAATGAAGCGTGACCGTCCAAGTCAGCATCTTTCAATGCTATCAATGTATAGAAACCGTTGTCGGATTTTTTCGACCATGTAAGTTTCAGTTCAGGAGCGTTTTCTGCCAAGATTGCCTTAATTGCAGGCATTGCGAAGATTGAGTCAATTTTCTCCAAATCAATAGAATTTGCATAACCAACGATAGGACCGTAACCAACGTGACCTTCACGGTCGATGTTAGGCGTCAACAATGCGAACAATGGATTTGCCTTCTTGAATTCTTCGGCGTTTTGAGCCATCATTTGAGCAGAGTCAACAGCAGTCGTGTCGCCTTGTTGGATTTGTTCCTTCAACGAAAGTTCGGTAGAATCAGCTTTTGCTTCCTCTTTTGCTGGAGCAGCTTCTTCCTTAACTTCTTCTTTTGTTGATTCTTGTGTTTTGTTCATTGCAGCCAACGTGTTGTTGATTGAGAACAAAATCTGATATACTTCCGAATTGTTGTATGTTTCCCAGAATTCCAATTGTGCGGAGCTTTCCAATAGTTCACGAACACGTTCGCGGTCTTCCACACCTGGAAGTTCTATCAAGATTCGGCCACCGCCAATATTTTGAATGTTAGGTTGTGTAACACCGAAACGGTCGATACGAGTTCTGATTACGTTGAACGTATTTTCAATAGCCGTTTGCTCTTCTTTTTCCAATACCTCAAGCACTTCGCTGTTTGATGAGTTGTAGTTGATTTTACCCATCATATCCTCATTTGCGACGAACATTGTACGCATAAAGTTGTTAGGGTACAATTCCTCGAATGCCTTGCCAAATGCAGTGATGTACGTTTCACCAGCTTCTTGTTCGTATTTGTCGGCAAGATTCAAGGTGTTAACCAACATAGTATCGTTTTCGCCGTCTGACGAAAGGTTCGTAATCAAGTCGCGAGTAGAGATTTGAAGTGTAACGTTCATACCGCCCTTCAAGTCAAGACCAAGGTTGAGCTCGTGTTGGTGGCACTCGTTCAAGCTAAACTTACGTAACCATAAGAAATTGTAGTAATCTTTTTGTTGTGACAACGAATCCAAGAATTGTTTCTGATACATTGCGTATGCGTTGTTGTCACCATTTGCCTTTTCAGTAGCGTACTTGTCGGCGTCGCGGTTAGCCTTCGACGTGAAGTACGTGAATGAAAGTGAATAGATAGCTGCTAACACCAAGCAGACTGTAAATACACGGATAAATCCTCTGTTTTGCATTTTTTTAGAGTTTTAATTGACCTTGTTATTTTTAGACGGCAAATATATACTTAAATTCTGAAATGAAAGAAGGGAAAGCGAAATAATTTCACGAAAAACGTCGGATTATACATTATTTTTAAGAAGTTGTCGAGAAATGAAACCTAATATGTAGCTTTGAAAATTCTTTCTTATTCGCACATCCTATTGTCAATCATTCGATTCGTATATTCTTGAATGAACGCTTTTGTGTAATGTTCCATCGTGTCTTGTTCTACAATGCCCGTATTCAATAAATTGGTCTTGAAATATCTGTCTTTTTTAAAGTTGTACAAATTCACCGATTTTTTTTCGTCGAATTGCAGGACAAAATCTCTGAAAAAACATTGAAAAGTCTCATTTGTGTTGTTTATCGCCATTTGTTCACGGGTGGTGTCGAACACATTTTTCCCAAACGCACAAAAATCTGACGGATAATGCAGATATGAAAGCACCGACGGCAAAATGTCGGTTTGTTGTGCAATGGTGGTTGTGTCGAATTTTTGCAACGAATTGTCGGGTCGATAAAAGAAAATTGGAATGGCAAATGCCCCCGAGGTGTTCTTATATTCTTCTAAATACGCTACTGAAGCGTGGTCGGCGGAAAATACGAAGAGCGTATTTTCAAACCAAGGCATAGTCTTCGCATCTTCAAAAAACTGACGTAATGCATTGTCGGTATAACCTATACATTCGTGCACGGGCAGCGGACCTTTCGGGAATACGCCCTCGTAACGTTCTGGCACCTTGAAGGGATGATGCGACGACAGAGAAAACACTGTGGTGAAAAATGGCTCCTTGAACGTATTCATTTTTTCGGCAAAGAAATGGAAAAACTCTTCGTCCCAAATGCCCCAAATACCATCGAAATCAGCATCGTTGTTATATTCCGTCTTGCCAAAATAATCGTCAAATCCAGCCAAATGCGTAAACGACTGGAATCCCATGGATCCATTCGGCGCGCCGTGGAAGAAAGCAGTGTAATAGCCTTCATTTCCAAGATATTGCGCCAAACTGCACGTTTTGTTGCTCGAATAATGTGATAACACGTACGGCACTTTTACGTATGGTATTCCCGCAACAAGCGAAGGGATAGCATCTATTGATTTTCTGCCATTCGCATAGGCATATTTGAACACCAGACTGTGTTCCATCAAGGAGTCTATAAACGGCGTATATCCTTTATAATTAGGAATATCCTTGTTTAAAAAACCGACATATTCTCGTCCCCAACTCTCCAAAATGAAAAGCACTACATTGTATTTTTGCATTTCGGCAGATTTGTCTGCTTGATGGTAAATAGAGAAATAGGTTTCTGCATTGTCTTCATCAAAATAATTTAGTCGTTTCAGCCCTGATTTTCCAATGGTGCGAATCAGTGAAAAAGGTGTGTTTTGTACGATTGCCATCTCATTGGGATGGTTTACATATTCGCCTGCATCGGCAAGAGATATCGGTCGGGTGCTATGACGAAATCCGCCTCGAACGCCGCCAAAACAAAGAAACAACACAACGCACATTCCCACAACGGAAAAACTATAAAAACGTAGGTTGTTTTTCGTTGGTTCCTTCAAGCGAAAACGGTCATATAAAAACACGAGCAATGCCACTAATGCAATGAAAAACAATGTCATGTACCACCAGTCAATCATAAATTTCCCTATGAGCGGTAGCATATTCTCCTCGTTGGAAAATTGCGAAAATACCAACGATGTGGTGCGTTTCATGGTAAATTGATAATATACCGTATCGGACACGTTAGCCAACAAGCCAATAGAATTGGTGATAGTATAAATCCACTTCGCAATTTTTTGATATACAGTGTGATATGTAAACCGAAACGGCAAAATCATCATTGCGATGAAAACAAAATTCAAGTAAATAATAGCCGTGGTGTCGAATTTTAAGCCACCACATAAAATAGTGAGAAATTCACCAAAAGTAATCTCAGGGAAGAGACTTGCGTTGAATGCATAAAACACCACACGAGTAATGGTAAGTAACACGTACAGTACTAAAATTCTATACGTAAGAATCAGATACTGAGAAAGTTGAGGTTTTAACATGTCTCTGAACCTTTTTTGCAAAGGTATGTATTTTCTTCAAAGAGCGATTCTAAATACTGTGCTTTTCTTTTTCTTATTTGTTTTGTATTTTTGCATTGATTTTTACAGAAAACTATGGAAAAACAAAGAACTCTTGACGAGGTAGGAAAATTCGGATTGATAAACCTTTTAACAAAAGAATTTAAGACGGGAAAAAACACCATCAAGGGTGTTGGTGACGATTGTGCCGTGCTTGATTATAATCAGTCTGAATATCAGTTGGTTACGACCGATTTGTTGATGGAAGGCATTCATTTTGACCTAATGTATTCTCCGTTGAAACACGTTGGCTATAAGGCTGTTATGGTCAATGCCTCGGATATTTATGCGATGAACGGAACGCCGAAACAAATGACCGTTTCCATAGCAGTGTCTGCAAAATTTTCGGTGAATGCGTTGGAACAACTCTACGAAGGAATCAGAATTGCCTGCGAACAATATAATATTGAATTGGTTGGTGGCGACACATCTGCGTCAATGACAGGCTTGGCTATTAGTGTGACGATGCTGGGAACTGTGGCAAAAGATAAGATCACGTATCGGACAGGGGCAAAAGAAAACGACTTGATTTGCGTTTCGGGTGATTTGGGTGGTGCCTATGCCGGTTTGCAGATTTTCTTGCGAGAAAAGAATGTGTTCTCTCAGTCCAAAGGCGTTCAGCCAAAATTGGAGGGCTATGAATATGTGTTGCAACGAAATTTGAAACCCGAAGCCAGGAAAGACATTGTTGAAAATCTTGCAAAACAGGGAATTGTGCCAACTGCGATGATTGACATTTCCGACGGGCTTTCTTCGGAATTGTTCCATATTTGTAAAAATTCACACGTAGGTTGCAAAATCTACGAAGAGAAAATACCAATAAACACCTTTACTGGCGAGGCGTGCAAGGAATTTTCAATTGAACCGCTCATTCCTGCCTTACACGGTGGTCACGACTACGAACTGCTCTTTACCGTTCCTTTGGCTCAATATCAGCAATTGCAAGCAGTTCCCGACGTTTCCATTATTGGAAACATTGTGAAAGAACAAGACGGATTGGGTATGATTTCTCGTTCGGGTGATTTCGTCCACCTTAAAGCACAAGGTTGGGATTAAAGATAGATAACTTCGGGAACAATAGCGATTCCGTACGTTTCTGATACTTTTCGTTGAATTTCTTCGGCAAGTTTTACAACATCTGCACCAACGGCATTTCCTGCATTGGTGAGGACAAGTGCTTGTTTTGGATGCACTTTTGCACCGCCAATTTGGAATCCCTTGAAACCAAGAGAATCAATCAGCCAACCAGCGGCAATTTTTGTATGTTCGTCACCCACAGGGTATGTCACCATTGTGGGATATAGTTCTTTCAGCGCATTGGCTTGCGATTTGGGAATCACGGGGTTTTTGAAGAAACTGCCGGCACTGCCAATCTCCTTGGGGTCGGGGAGTTTTCCCTTGCGTATTGCGATAATTGCGTCACGAACCGTCTGAAGCGTGGCTGTGGATTCGTCAATGACTGATTGCAGACTCCCGTATTTGAGGTTGAATGAGGCGTGTTTCTGTAACTTGAACGTGACGTCCAAAACAATATACTTTCCCGCTTCCTCGTGTTTGAATACGCTGTCGCGATAGCCAAAGGCACATTCGGCATTGGAAAACATTCGCTCTGTCTGATTGTCGATGGAAAGACAGTGAACTTCGTGAATAATATCTTTTGCCTCAACACCGTAGGCACCAATGTTTTGCACAGGACTTGCCCCTACGCATCCAGGTATGAAAGACAGATTTTCAGCACCATAGAAATTATGTTCAACAGTCCACTTTACGAAATCGTCCCATATCTCGCCAGCCGCAACGTTCACAAAAACAGCATCGCTATCTTCTTTAACAATAGAAATTCCTTTCGTTTCGGGATGAATGATGGTGCCGGAATAATTGTGTGTGAACAGTACATTGCTTCCGCCCCCAAGAATAAAAAAGGGTAAATCTTTCCGAAAGTCATTCTTCAAAAAACAGCGTAATTCTTCTTGTGACGTGTACGAGAAAAATACCGATGCTTGGGCTTGTAGGCCAAATGTATTATAGTTTTGCAATTGAAAATTTTCAGACTTCATATTTTATATTTGTTTTGGGGTAAAGATAGTAAACATTTTCGTGAGTGTTGTACTAAAACAAAAAAGGTTGAAATCTTTTGACTTCAACCTTCTTGTACCAAAGGCGGGAATCGAACCCGCACGATATTGCTATCACTGGATTTTGAGTCCAGCGCGTCTACCAATTCCGCCACTTTGGCATTTGGTGGTGCAAATATACACAATTCTTTGTTTTTCCAAACAAACAGACAAAAATTTGGTAAAATAATTAGCAATTATCAAAAAAGAGGACTGAAAAATCACCTTTGTGAGAATATTACTTACCATCTAGTAATCACCAAACACGCACCATCTGATAAACGGAATACGGTGCAGAACCTCGTAAATCAATGGCGATAGGGTAAATACTGCAACTGACAATATCAAATACATTGCCACAGGTGGTAATTCCATATAAACCTTCATCATATATCCAAGACCTGCAACAACCAGATAATGAACGATATAGAGATCATAACTTGTTCGCGTCATATATTGCGAGAATCTATTGGTACAGTCAAATTGGGCGTTGAACCAGCCTATCATTGCAAGACACATCAGCCAACCATAAAGGCAGTTGAGGGGACTACATAAATATTCTGGTGAAGTATTATTCTCACCCCACGTTGTTACAACGAGTACAATACCCGAAATTACAGCACACACCATAAGCGGAATCCATGCCTTTTTGATCGCCTAAAAGCATCAAAGTGTCACCCGGCTTAATGTCATACATTTTACGCACATCGCGCGGTATCACTATTTGTCCTTTATCGCCCACCTTCACTACACCGAAGATATATTTCCCGTCTTTTTCTTGCATACTATAAGTTGTAAAAGTTAGAAATTTCCCACAAATATAACTTTTTTTAATTACGACTTATAGTATCTGTTTTTCTTGTAAGCAAGGCAAGCAATTTGAATAAGTGACCTCTGTAAAAAAGATAAAAGAATTACGTTTTATGGAAATTCTTGTTTTTTCATAAGAATTCTTACATTTGCACCAACAAAAGTTTATACAATGACACGCGAGGAAATTATTAAGATTACAAACGAGTTCTTAGTAGAAGAAATAGAGGTTGATGCCGAAAAAATCAGTGATGACGCACGCTTGAAAGAGGATTTGGGCATCGACAGTCTTGACTTTGTCGATATTGTTGTAATCGTGGAAAGCCATTTCGGTTTCAAAATCAAACCCGAAGAAATGAAAGATGTGAGAACACTTTCTCAATTCTACGATTATATAGCAAGCAAACTACAATAAGATGACTGATAACCGTCAATGGACTGGAAAGACCGGTGGCGGTTCTTTTGGACAAAAATTTTTATTCGGTTTTTTGAAAAAAGTCCGTGTATCGTTTTTGTATCCGGTACTTTATCTCATCATACCATTTTACTTACTTTTCGGTCGCAAGGGCTACAAGGCGATGATGTCGTTTTTCCACGAACATTTGGGAAAAACACGTTGGCAGGCGTTTTGGGCGACGGTCAAGAATCACATTATTTTCGGTCAAGTTGTATTGGACAAGTTTGCGTTGCTTGCTGGTAACACGAGCCAGTTCAAAGTTTCGGTCGATAATCTTGACATTTTCAATCAGGCAATTGATATGCCCGGTGGATTTATTACGGTAAGTGCGCACATTGGGAACTTTGAGGCGGCTGGTCTTTGTCTGCGCCAAGATAAAAAGGAATTGAATGGCGTTGTTTACGGTGGTGAGACACAGGCATTTAGCGAACATAGAGCCGAAGCATTCCAAAAATCACATCTCAAGTTGATACCTGTTTCAAATGATATGTCGCACTTATTTGCGATAAAATCAGCCGTTGAGAACGGAGAGATTGTGACGCTTCACGGTGATCGTTTATGGGGTAGTCCGAAATATTTTTCGTGTAATTTCCTTGGCAGCGAGGCACATTTCCCCATTGGCACATTCCGACTTGCCACACAAATGGAAGCTCCCGTGTTTGCCGTGTTCATTATGAAAGAAAAAGGACTTTCGTATCACGGCTACGTGTATAAACTGACTCATCTCGAAAATGAGAAATCGTCAGTAAAAAAGGCGGAATATATTGGCAGACAATATGTTGAGAAATTAGAAGAAACCATACGAAAATATCCTGAACAATGGTTCAACTATTATGATTTCTGGTCAAAATCATAATTGTTTGGCTATTTATATTATTTTTACGCGAAAAATTTATTGTAATGGAAATATACAACAACGGACTTCCAACCCAATACGAAGGCAGTTATCAAAAAACGGAATCGTTTGATGACGCGACCACCAATCGTTTGGCGGAATTGTACAAAGAAACATTGTCGTTGCTTGGCGAAGACGTAGAACGCGAGGGTTTGCTCAAAACGCCCTTACGTGTCGCTAAAGCCATGCAGTTCCTAACGCAAGGTTACAACTGCGACCCGAAGGAAATTCTTCGTTTGGCAATGTTCAAGGAAGAATATCAGCAGATGGTTTTGGTGAAAGACATTGAGATTTATTCAATGTGTGAACATCACTTGTTGCCATTTATTGGCAAGGCACACGTTGCATACATTCCTAACGGTTACATCACGGGATTGAGCAAGATTGCCCGTGTGGTTGAGGTCTATGCTCGCCGTTTGCAGGTGCAAGAACGATTGACTGTGCAAATTCGTGACTGCATACAGGAAACCTTGAATCCGCTTGGTGTTGCCGTCATTATTGAAGCACAACATTTGTGTATGCAAATGCGAGGTGTACAAAAACAGAATTCCACTACGACCACGTCGGCGTTCACAGGGGCGTTTAATAGAAAGGAAACGAGAGAGGAATTTATGTTGTTGGTGAATTCAAAATTACATTGATACAATCGTAGAGACGTGCCATGGCGCGTCTCTACAAAAAAAATAAAATTATGAAAGCATACGTTTTTCCAGGTCAAGGAGCCCAATTTACAGGAATGGGTAAAGATTTATACGACACAATTCCTGTTGCAAAAGATTTGTTTGAGAAAGCCAACGAGATTCTTGGTTTTCGTATTACCGACATTATGTTTGAAGGCAGTGCCGACGATTTGAAGCAAACAAAGGTGACACAACCGGCGGTGTTCCTACACTCGGTTATTTTGGCAAAAGCATTGGGTGACAAGTTCCAACCCGAAGGTGTTGCTGGTCACTCGCTTGGCGAATTTTCGGCATTGGTTGCTTCGGGAGCGTTGTCGTTCGAAGACGGTTTGGTCTTGGTATCGAAACGTGCCATGGCAATGCAGAAAGCGTGTGAGCAAAATCCCTCAACAATGGCGGCAATTCTTCGTTTGGATGATGCCATTATAGAAGAAGTGTGTGCGTCAATCAACGGAATCGTGGTTCCTGCTAACTACAACTGCACGGGACAATTGGTGATTTCGGGAACAAACGAGGCGATAGACGAAGCATGCAAGATTCTTTTGGAGAAAGGTGCAAAAAGAGCAATAAAATTACAGGTTGGCGGTGCATTCCACTCGCCACTGATGGAACCGGCGCGAAAAGAATTGGAAGAGGCAATTGCCACAACGAAATTCAACGTGCCGCAATGTCCTATTTATCAGGATGTTGACGCAAAACCATACACAAATCCTGAACAAATCAAGGCAAACCTTATAGCACAATTGACGTCGCCAGTACGTTGGTCGCAAATTGTGAAAAATATGGCTGCCGACGGTTTCACACAATTCATTGAAGTTGGTCCTGGAACCGTGTTGCAAGGACTTATCACAAAGACCGTCTCAGACGTTGAAGCTAAAAGTGCCGAACTATAATGAGAGCTGTTGTTCAACGAGTTTCGCATGCTTCGGTGACGATTGAAGGAAACGTCAAATCCGAGATAGGCAAAGGTTTTTTGGTGCTGTTAGGTATTGAAGACACCGATACCGATGAGGATATTCAGTGGCTTTCGGGAAAAATTGCACGTATGCGCGTGTTTGAAGACGAGAATCAGTTGATGAACTTGTCGCTTGACGATGTTCATGGCGACATTCTTCTCATAAGCCAATTCACCCTTTTTGCGAGTACCAAGAAAGGAAACCGACCATCGTTTATTCGAGCTGCTCGTCCCGAGAAAGCTATTCCTATGTACGAGGCATTCATCAAACAGTTGCAATCCGAATTTCAAGGTAAGGTTCTTACCGGAGAATTTGGAGCCGACATGAAAGTCTCGTTACTCAACGACGGTCCAGTTACCATTGTGATTGATACGAAAAACAAAGAGTAGGGGAGTTTATTCTCAAACATTTTCCAAAAAAAATCTTCGTTCTATTACAAAATGTGTATCTTTGCTTACAATACGTATAATTATGGCAATAGTTATTGATTCAATTGATAAAAAGATTCTTGGTTTTCTTACTGAAAACGCACGAACAGCATTCACCGACATCGCAAAAGCCTGTGGTGTTTCGGGAGCGGCTATCCATCAAAGAGTGAACAAACTTGAAGAATCAGGCGTTTTGAAAGGTTCTTGCTGTTTGGTTAATGAAAAAATTCTTGGCTATACGACTTGTGCCTATATTGGCGTGCATTTTGAAAAAGGTGGCGTATATCAAAGCGTTCTCGACCAAATCAAGAAAATCCCCGAAGTAGTTGAATGTCACTACACTACAGGGCAATATGGTCTTTTGCTTAAAATTTATGCCAAAGACAATAGCCATCTTATGAAAATCCTTAGCAACCAAATACAAGAAATTCCGGGAATTGCAAGCACCGAGACATTCATCTCGCTTGAACAATCTATCCAAAGGCAAGTAGCAGTTCTATAACATATGGTGACACCTTTTTCTACCGAAATAGAACCCGAGAAAGCCATCATTGTGGGCGTAATGCTGCCCAGCCAAACGGAATTACAAGTACGGGAATATCTTGACGAACTTGCGTTTCTTGCTGAAACGGCAGGAATTGTCGTTACGGAACATTTTCTTCAAAAATTGCCTCAACCTCTTTCAAAAACATTTATTGGGTCGGGAAAAATTGAGGAAATAAACGCATATCTCAAAGATAATGACGTAGATATGGTGATTTTCGATGATGAGTTGGCTCCCACGCAGTTACGAAACTTGGAAAAGGAACTCAATCATCCTATTGTCGATAGGACAAAGTTAATTCTTGATATTTTTGCCCAACGGGCACAAACGGCATACGCCAAGACGCAAGTTGAAATGGCTCGTCTGCAATATATGCTCCCTCGTCTTTCTCGAATGTGGACACACCTTGACCGACAACACGGCGGAGGCACCACCTCGCGTGGTATGGGTGAGTCGCAGATTGAGGTTGACCGTCGTATCATTCAGTCACGTATTGCGTTCTTGAAAGATGAACTGGCGAAAATAGACCGCCAGATGATTACCCAGCGAAAAAATCGCCAAAGTCTTATCAGAGTCGCTTTGGTAGGTTATACCAACGTGGGGAAATCAACTATTATGAATATGATTAGCAAGTCGGAGGTGCTTGCCGAAAACAAACTGTTTGCCACGCTCGACACCACCGTCCGTAAAGTGGTGATTGACAATCTGCCCTTTTTGCTGTCCGACACGGTAGGGTTTATTCGCAAATTGCCCACAACGCTTGTGGAATCATTCAAATCGACGCTGGACGAAGTTCGCGAGGCAGATTTGCTCTTGCACGTAGTTGACGTTTCGCACAAAAATTTTCAGGAACAAATTCAGGTGGTGAGTCAAACCATTGCCGACATTGGTGCTGGCGACAAGCCCGTCATTCTTGTGTTTAACAAGATTGATGCGTTCTCTTATACGGCAAAGGACGAAGACGATTTGAGTCCGAAAACTGCCGAAAACTATTCATTGGACGATTTCAAGAACATGTATTTCGCGAAAAAAGAGCCATGCATCTTCATTTCGGCAAAAAATAAGGAAAACATTGATGAATTTAGGTCTATGGTGTATGAACGGGTGAAAGAAATGCACGCCATCCGTTATCCGTACAACAATTTCTTGTATTAGTCCTTTCCTCTCTCTTTTATTTCGTCACGAATAATCGAGGCCATTTCAAAGTCCTCGGAATCAATAGCCTTTTGCAGTTTTTGTTCCAATTCTTCTATGCTGTCAAAGGCAATCTCCAACCGCCGTGCAATGTCGTCAAATTCCTCATCCGATAGTTCCTCGTCATCGGCTTCATCGGAATTGTCAACCGCGCAGGTTTGTTCCATAATTTCCTCGGTAACATATATCGGACACCTGAAACGTACGGCAAGAGCCACCGCATCGGATGTTCGCGACTCTATCTCCACCCTTGTGTCGTGCTGAATGAGTGACAAACGAGCATAAAAAATGTCGTCCTCATATTTATAAATCGACACGTACGACAATGTGAAGTCAAGTTTTTGGGCAATACTCTGAAACAAATCGTGGGTGAGCGGGCGAAGCGACGAAAGTTTGTCCATAACCACTGCAATGGCGTGGGCTTCGTTTCCCCCGATAATAATAGGAATCCGTCTCTCTCCGTGCAATTCGCCCAATATAAGCGTGTAGGAATCTTTCTCGGATGGATTCGGCGTAACATCTATTACTTGTAACTCAATCAGATTCATAATCTCAAAGATACATTTTTTTCCTTGTGTTTTTATCTTTTTAACGTACTTTTGGCAAAAATCAGTATGTGATGAAACAAATTTTTCTTTTTATAGTAAGCATTTGCCTTTTAGTAGCGTGCAACTCAAGTTCGACAAACAAAAGCGCACAAGACACGCAACAAGAAAAGGTTTACGAGGTAAAAAAAATCAGCGAGCAACAATTTCAGGATTTTGTATTCAATTACGACGCAAGTCCCGAAGCACGAGAATATAAAGGCGATAAGCCTTGTATTGTTGACTGTTACGCTTCGTGGTGCCGTCCTTGCAAAATGATAGCGCCTTATTTTGACTCGCTGGCAAAAATGTATGGCGACAAGGTTAATTTCTATAAAATTGATGTTGACGAAGCAAGAAACTTGTCAGAATTTTTTCAGATAAAATCTATTCCCCTCGTCATGTTTTGTGATGAAGAAAAAATTCAATTTTCCTCAGGGGCATATCCGTTCTATTATTATAAAAATATGATAGACAGCGTTTTGGCGAGATAAGTATTTCAAAAATCAGCTCCTTTAGAGAAATGAAGTTGATTTTAGCCGAACTGGTTGTCTTGAACTTTTAATTAAAAAATAATTAGTCTATCTGGATATTTTGTCGTTGCAAAATTCGTCTCGACGCGATGGCGTAAAATGCGATATATGCAAAACAAATTATAGGAATGATATACGAATAATGAATTCCGATAATATCCGCCAACTTTCCTTGAATTGGAGGAATGATTCCACCACCCAAAATCATCATAACCAAGAACGAGGAACCTTGTGATGTGTATTTTCCAAGTCCGAGCGAAGCGAGTGTATAGATATTCGACCACATAATGCTACAAAACAATCCTCCTGAAAGGAACGCATATACGGCTGTCATTCCTGTGGTACAAAGTCCTATAATCATTGCTATTATTGCCAATACGGAAAATGTGAATAATGTCCGTGCAGGTTTTTCCTTACAGAGAATAAATGCAACGACTTGCACCAAGACGCAAACCACGAAATAATACAATACGCTCATATCGTGACCGGCAATGGTATTAACGGCAAGTACCAGACAAAACGCCAACAACGGTGCCACAATCATGGCGATTATCTTTGTCGTTTTCTTAAAATTGAAGACCAACACGGCTCCGCACCAACGGCCAATCATCAATCCGCCCCAATACATTGAGATAAACGGCGCTATCTCGGCAGCCGAATAACCTCCAAAAGCATCTTCGTTGAGCAGACCACCCAAATTACTTCCAATAGACACCTCAACACCAACGTAGAAAAACAATGCAATCAATCCCAAGGCCAATTGCGGATACTGCAACGCTCCCCAACCGTCACTGTTTTTCTTCGATTTTGAATGTGCCACCAACAATGCCACAATAACCGTAGCAAACGCTCCAATAAGGCAATACATTCGGTTCATCTCCACATCGCCAAAATTCAAAAGATGCGTACCCTCCTTGTAACTATTGAAGACGGGAATCAAGAACACAAACAACAGAACGGTGATAATCAGAAAAACGGTCAGCGCTTTTTTCGAGGTTTCCACCTCAGATTCCTGAATGCAAGCAGGCACTTTCTTTGAAAAATGGAAAATTGCCGCAGCAATCAGAAACAACACGCCCACCACGGAATACAATATCACCACGTTATTCAGGTTAAGATTGGTAATTTGTTCCTTGGTAATCTCGCCAACAGCACCGAACAGCGCAAAACTCAATATTAACGGTCCTATAGTGGTCCCAAACGAATTGACGCTTCCGCCTAAATTGATTCTGTCGCTCCCCGTTTTAGGGTCGCCCAATGCAATAGCAAGCGGATTTGCAGCCGTTTGTTGCAACGAATAACCGAGTGCCACCGTAAAGAGTCCTATGAGCAATCCTACATATACATCGGTTTTTACGCCAATCACCATTGCCACCGCACCGATAGCAGAAAACAGCAATCCGTAGGAAATGCTTCGCTTGTAGCCCCATTTCCCTACGATGTCGGACTTGCGCAAAGTGCTTACGACGAACAAAACCAACGCACCAATGAAGTACGCCGTATAAAAGGCAAAATCAACCAATTGTGACTGGAATTGATCTAATGAGAAATGATGCTTGCAAAATGGGATGAAAACGCCATTGCTCGCCGCAATGAATCCCCAGAAAAAAAAGACGATTATCAGCGTATAAAGAGCAGGATAATTCGTTTTTACAGTTGTATCGGACATATTGTATATTTTTTTCAAAAATACACAAATGTTTGATTTATAGAAAACAAAAACTCCTAAATAGTCCTCTCACGAGAAACAATTTAGGAGTAAATTGTAAAGTGAATGAAAGATTATGCTTCTGCAGGAATCACAGAAACGTATTTCTTGTCATTTTGTTTTCTCTGGAATTTTACTGTTCCGTTAACCAAAGCAAACAATGTATGGTCACGACCCATGCCTACGTTTTCACCTGGCATAGTAACCGTACCACGTTGTCTAACTATAATGTTTCCGGCAACAACAGCTTGACCGCCTGATTTTTTAACACCAAGACGTTTGCTTTCTGAATCTCTACCGTTCTTTGAAGAACCTACACCTTTTTTATGTGCCATTGTCTTATACTATTTAATTATGCAACAATATTTTCAACTTGAACTTGCGTTAAAGCGGCTCTGAAACCGTTTTTAACACGATATCCTTTTCTACGTCTTTTCTTGAAAACGATCACTTTGTCACCTTTAACGTGTGCCAAAACTTTTACAGTAACTTTTGCGCCTTTTACTGTTGGGGTACCAACTTTAACGCTTTTGTCTGCAACTAAAAGAACGTTCTCGAAATCAACTGATTCTCCTTCGTTGTTTTGAAGACGATTTACATAAATCTTGTCATCCTTAGCAACCTTAAATTGCTGTCCTGCTATTTCTACTATCGCGTACATCGTAATATCTATTATTCCTTCTAATTTTGGACTGCAAATGTATAAAACTTTGGAGAATATCAAACACTTTTTTAAAATTATTCCAAAAAATTCTATTTTTGTGTCTGGAAATATAGATAAAATAAGGAAATGAAGAAGATAATTTTTTTTAGTGTAATAGTGACATTTTTCTTTTTTTCTTGTTCCGAAGAGCAAGAAAAGGTCATTGCATATCATCCGAACGGCGAACCTGCGTACGTTGAATACTTTATCGAAGCCGATTCCATAAATCCTGTCCGTACGTTACGTTATTATTATAATGGTGAGAAACAAGAGGAAATTCATTATCGTGACGGGATAAAGGAAGGGAAAAATACGTTTTGGTACCAAAATGGCGAAAAAATGTTCGAGGGCAATTATGAAAACGGACTTATGCACGGTACGTTCACGCAATGGTTCGACAACGGCATGATAGATTATGTTGCCGAGTACGAGAATGGTCGTCCGACGGGAACGTGGAAATATTTTCGCAAGGACGGCTCATTGATAACGGAACAAAAAATGCAATAATTTTTTGGTAATATAAAAAAAAACGTACTTTTGCACTGATTTTGATGGTGCCCATAGTTCAGCTGGTTAGAGCGTCAGATTGTGGTTCTGAATGTCGAGGGTTCGAATCCCTCTGGGCACCCTGAAATAAAGAGACGGGCTACGGCACGTCTCTTTTTGTTTTGCCACATTTTTTCAGAGATGCAAATCGAATGTTTTTTCTCTTGTGTGGGTTTTTTACAAGTGTTTTTTGTATTTTTACGCTTGATATTGGTTGGACAATATGGCAAAGGAGAAAACAAATATTGTTGCTGAAGCGGAAGCGATTCTTGCTGAATTAAAGAAGAAAATCTATCGGCCCGTGTATATTTTGCATGGTGAGGAATCCTATTATATTGATTTGATTTCCAATTATATAGAAAAAAACGTCCTTTCCGAAGAAGAAAAAGACTTTAATCAGACTGTCGTGTATGGGAAAGACACCTCGGCAAGTGGCATCAACGCTATTGCTCGTCGTTACCCTATGATGTCGGACTATCAGGTTGTGATAGTCAAGGAAGCCCAAAACGTAAAGGATATTGCCGATTTAAAATATTATGTGGAAAATCCCTTGTCATCGACCATTCTTGTGATTTGCCACAAGGGAAAGAAGATTGACGGGAAATTGAGCCTGATCAAATTGGCAAAGGAACATGGTTGCGTTCTTACGTCCGACAAGGTTCCCGATTACGAATTAGATAAATGGATAGAAAATTATCTTAAAGGTCAGAATTTGACCTATGAAATGGGAATCCCTAATTTGTTGGCGGAATATTTGGGTAATGATTTGCATAGAATCGTAAACGAGCTGAATAAACTGAAACAGGCAGAACCAAATCTGACAAAGATTACCAAAGATATTGTTCAGAAAAACATAGGAATCAGCAAGGAATACAACGATTTTGAGTTACAAGACGCTTTTGCGGAACGAAATGTGGAGAAGATTTTTAGAATCTTGAAAGTGTATTCGGCAAATCCCAAGGACAATCCGCCACAACGGACAATTCCTCTCTTGTTCAATTTCTTCAAGACGCTGTTCCTAATGTATTACGTGCCGTACAAGAACGAATATGAACTTGGCTCACAATTGAAAATCAATCCATGGGTTGCCAAGATTAAGTATATTCCTGCAAAACAAAAATATTCGGCAATGAGCTTGTTCAAAATCATCGCCTTGCTTCGCGAGTACGACTTGAAAACCAAAGGAGTAGGTAGTGGCAGCACGTCGCCTTCGGAACTTATGCGAGAATTGGCTATCAAAATTCTTACTGCATGAAACGCATTCTCTATATCGTTCCTCATCGACCAAACCGTAGTCCCGGGCAACGATTCCGATGCGAACATTTTATTCCCATTTTACAGAAAAATGGCTACGAAATCACCTATTCCAATCTTTTGACCGAATGGGATGATGTGTATTTTTATAAACCAAAACATTACATAATAAAAGCGTTTATTTTTGCTAAGACCTTCCTGCGTCGCTGCTTCGACGTGCTTCGAGCAAGAAAATATGACGCTATTTTTATTTACCGTGAAGCATTTATGATTGGTACGACTTTGTTTGAACGAGGGTTGGCAAAATCGGACAAACCACTCATTTTTGACTTTGACGATTCTATTTGGATTACCGACACTTCCGAAGGGAATAAGAATCTTTCGTGGATGAAACGAGCGAGCAAGACCGACGAGATTATTGTGTTATCAAAATTAGTAATTGTCGGAAACAAATATCTTGCCGACCACGCGCTACAAATCAATTCAAATGTGGCTGTTATTCCTACCACGATTGATACCGATTATCACAAACCGACAGAAACGCTTCCTCACGATACAGTTTGCATTGGTTGGACGGGGAGTGAGACAACCATTCGGCATTTTAAATTGATTATTCCCGTTCTCAAACGTATCAAGGAAAAGTATGGCGACAAGGTTTCGTTCATTCAAATTAGCAACATTACAAGCGAATGTCCCGAAATTGGGTTAGAAACCATTGTTTGGAACGCAAAAGACGAAATAGCCCAACTGCAAAGAATAGACATTGGAATAATGCCACTTCCCGACGATGCATGGGCAAAGGGAAAATGTGGGTTCAAAGGCTTGCAGTATATGGCGCTGGAAATACCTACCATTATGTCACCCGTTGGTGTAAATACCGAGATTATAGATGAGGGGAAAAATGGTTTCTTTGCCACGACCGATGACGAATGGTTTGAGGTGTTGTGTAAACTTATTGATAATGAGCAACTAAGAAAAACGATAGGGAAGGAAGGACGCAAAACGATAGTTGAACGCTATTCCGTCAACTCTCAGAGAGAGACGTATCTTTCGTTATTTGCAAATGTTATAAAATAATTTAGGTTTAATCTTACTGATTTTTTCTCCACACAATGTAGGTCTCGTTGGGATAAATTGTGCGTTTCAATGGCTCGTTGAAATCAATGGTTGTGTTGTTGCTTACATACCAGCCGAAAGAAAATTTTCCTCCGTCGAGTGCAATGGCATTTTCAACACCCAAATCCACCAACGCGAGTGAAAAATCGTGCATTGATTCGTCGTTGGCCGAGGTTGCGATGAATGTTTCGCCACAACGTTGGCATAAGGCCTTTCGTAATGCTTTGTTTTTTAGGTTGTTCTCAACCAATCGGCAAGAATCTACCAAGGCATATTGACGGAAAAAGTATCCTTGCTTCTCAGTAGCCATTTCAAATAATGGTGAATTTTCTGAACGACCTACGATGACTGTATCATTGATGATGGCGCAATAACCATGTTTTGACAGCCCCCACGCAATTGGTTTTCCCTTGAGGACAAATGCTCCAACAATTTTTTTGTTGTCGGCTCGAATGTCGGCTGCCTGAGCACACATCATCAAGGAAGAATCTTGTTTCGACGGTTGCCCGACACATAAGCTTGGAATTAGGTTGTGCGGAATAAAAATTGATAGGGATACATCGTTTATAGCGGTGTCAAGATTTTCGATAAATGGCTCAGAGCCATCGTATTTGCTGAATTTTTGCTGGATCTTCGGAGCACAAGTTTCATCTTGCGGCTCGAATATGGTCGGTTCTTCGGCGGGAATTTGTTCTGACACGTTGTTAGGTTTCATCAGCAACATGACAAGAACAATTATGCCGATAGCGACGGCACAAAGCAACGGCAGTAACCATTTCTTGCTTTGGGGAGAATCACTTCCAATAACTCGTATTTCATTTTCTTCAATTTCTTTCATACTTCATTATTTTATGGTTGATTCAATGTAATCCTTCAAACTCTTCAGCGCCTCGCGTGATGCTTCGAGCGTGTATGACACGCCGCTGCAATCCGACAAGACCAGTTTTTGTTTGGCAACGTCAATCAAATAAATATAATCTCTGTTGATAATCAGACTTTTTCCTATCCGAATCAATTTGTTCCCGTTCGCACCCAGTTGCTTGTTCATCTCTTGCTCGACTTTGCCAAGTTGAATGCAAAACAGATGTTCCACTTTATCTTTCGTCACAAACAACGAATAATTACCGTCCGCCTTCACGTAAAGCAGATTTTCTACTGGCAGACACAGTAATTCCGTACTATTTGAAACGATAAAATTTCCCATCTTTCTTTTGCAAATATACAATTCATACTGAATTATTTCACCACATGGTCAGATCTTGTATCGCAATGCAACCGCATATAATCGGCAATTTGCGTGTCGTTGTAGTATTGGCGAATCAGGTTGAGTTGCTCCAACTCGTATAGGCGGTTAGCAGCCAATTCTTTGTTGGTAAACGTTTTCACGGCTTGATGAAGGATGTTTTTTGCTTCAGCATTGTCATACCAGTAGCCACTAAAGCCTTGCATTTTATATCCTGTCAGTGCCCAGCAGTGGGTGTGGGAATTTCCTACGCCGACAGCATATTTGAGCAAAAGCAGTCCTTTTTTATCTGGATTCTTCTCTGTTTTTATCTTCTGTTGCAAATCGTACATTTTCTGGGCAAATGTCAGTTTATAATTAGAATTCTCGAACAATTTCCGAAATCCTTTATATGAAAAATAATCCCGATACATATATTCATAAGTGTTTAGATATTGCTGATATTCGGCGGGAATCTTCGAAAGATATGTAATCGCTTTCTTATAGTTGTGTTCCCGTAGATAGCGTGTTCCTATATATTCATTGAAGAAATTCTTGTCGGTGATAAAACATTGTTTTCTCAGATAGCGCTCCGTGTCGTTTTGAGGTGATGCAATACTGTTTGCGTACGCTATGACGGTTTGTATCGGCATGGCCTCCAACGATTTGAACATTGCTGTCTGGTATGCGTGGTTATAGCAGTAGTCTTCTCTTATTTTTTCATAGTATTTTGTTCCATTATTTGTGCCGATTTGGTATGCTCTGTCTAATATGTTCAATGAGAGCAGCGCATGGAGCGTGTCGCCCGAATAGAACTTGTTCACGGAATGGGAAAGCATCAGATGCTGCATTTCGGAATAGGTGACAAAGTCAACCTTGTTAAAATATTTTAAGACGGAACATATATAGTCATCGCTTGTGGTTCTACTACTATTGATATTCAAGGTATAGCGGAATATCTGAATAGATTCTTTTATGTAGTCGGTCCCTTGTGCCTGCTCCGCTTTTGACAGCAAGTTTGAGATTTTTGAAAAGTTGCGGTTCAAACGCTTACTGAAATTTTTCCATTGGGGAAAACTCTCTGGTGGAAGAGAAAAATATCCGTAAAATGTTTCGTATGGATAGTCTTTTAGATTTTTATAGAACTCCATCATTGCCATGGTGTAATACCACATAGCTGGATTTTTGCAATCGTTTCGGGAAACCATTCGACTGGCAATTTGTTGAAGATTCGTACACGTTTGCGTAAGAATGGCGTATTCTGCGACAATTTGCAATACAGTTGCCGTGATGTCCTCATTTAGATTTTCCTTGCAGAACAATTCAAATGCGACGAAAGGAGCCGTGTTGTCGGGTATCAGGCTTTTGGAGCAGTTGAGCAAAGAACGGAAATCGCCAATTTTTGCATATCCGTAAAGAATTTCCATTGACGGATTTGTCTTGAATTTTGCACCAAGATAGAATCCATAACATTGTTTCCTTAAAAAATCGTTAGTGATTTTTTTCTGCTCTTGTTCCCATACCTGCTGGCATGCATTGTATTTTCGTTGCAGAAATAACATTTTTATTTCTTGCAATACACATCGTTCGTAAAGTTTTGCATCTCTGCATTCCCGTATTTCTGTCAGTAAGTTGTCGAATGGCAGAATCTCGTCTTTGCTGTGAGGATAATACCACGGGTCTCGAAAAAGTTGTAGTGAAAGTTCCGCTTTTTTTAGTATCGTGATATAGGAGATGTAATTCTGGTTGCCTTTTGTCTTCAGAAATTTTATGAATGTATTCTTGTTGTCGGTTTGCAACATTCTCAAGAAAGCATCCAGTGGAGTCTTATAGAGAATGGTTTCTATATCTTGTAGCGATACCGACTTGCTTGTTTGCTGTTTCCACAACTCACAGTTTTTCTGTTTCCTCACACTGTCGGTGTATGAACCAATATATGTATTGATTGCGTCGTTGGACGAATAAATCGGCGTCAGCACCGGGCGTTTTATGGCACAGGTGCGGAAATAAAATGGTGCATAATCGTAATAAAAAAAATCTACGTCACAACATGCAAATGTATTGTAGTTGGCAGCAATCAATAATAAACTGCTAAAAAATTTCCTCAATGTTTTCATAACTATATTTTGTTAAATGAACGGAATCTAAATGATAGAGAATAGTTGTGCTATTTGATGTGTTAAATGTTGTATTTATCAAGGATTTGACTTTTTGTATTGTTTGAAAATCAGGTTGTTCCGTGCGAATTTCATCACCTAAGAATAGTTTTGCCTCCAGCGTCTCGTGAGTTTTTTCAACCTGATACCAATGTTCGTCTTTTTTTTTGTAGCAACTCGAATCAAAATCAGTTGTATGTAGTATTCCTTTGAAATCTTCGTTCCTAAATAGTACGGACCATCCAAACGTGGGATAAGCAAAGTCAAGTGGCAAACTATATGATTTGATGTAATTTTTGACATCGTTCAATTTCAATATGGAGTTTTCTTCGTTGTAATCCCGTAAACCTCCTGTGTTGTAGAGCATTAACACACCTTTGTCAACGGGTGGCTTTTTTTGTGATAGTTGATGAAGTCGTATCGTGGAGCATAGTTTTTGCGTTTTGTAAAGGCGAGTTTTTGTTTCTTTGCATAATTCAAAAAAGTCATTTTGGGTAGTTTTCGTCCAGTCGCAGTCATATTGTAGTTCTTGGAATATTGTTCCAAGGTTGTTGTAGGAGAACATTGCATACACTCTATCTATAATTTTTTCTGCGTAGAGGGATTTATGCTCCATATTTGCCACTGCGTTTGTTGTGAGATAAACAACAGGGATTATTTCAATTCCGGAAGGAATGCTGTCAATAAAGCGGATGGTGGCAATAGGAATAGGAACATTGTTTTCGTCAACGTCAACATCAAACATTCTGACATATAATTTGTTGATTTTGTGCTTCCTAAGGAAATCCCTCTCATAGTCGTTCAAGACAAACGTTGTTTTCCAGAAATACATGCCACGCTGAGTCACATTGTCAGACGTAGGAGAATCAACGCTCTTATTCTGACAACACCAGAACGTTACCAAACAAAATACAATACACGCAATTTTTTTCATCTCTTCATTTTTCTTCGAAAATATAATGAGTCATGCGTGCAACAAAGCATTTTTTATTCGGTTGTATGAAATGGGAAAATAGTGTATGAAATGAGATATTTGGAAATTTTTAATTTGATTTATAAAAAAAGCAAAACCTCTGCCTTGTTTTGGCACACCCTTGTGGTTTATTTGTGATAAATTAAAAATTGAAAGTTATGAATAAGTATCCTTTTGACTTGCCTTTAAAAGAATATGAGGGAGTCTTGAAAAACAAAGAATATTGGGATAGCGGTTGTGTAGAATGGACATTTAGTCCCTTTGACAAAAAAATCAAACGCATTGCGGGTTTCGTTCAGAAAGGAGGAAATCTTATGAACGTTCTTGACGGATATGCCGAAGACCATCCTGATTGGGGCTATCGGATGCAGTTGCAGGGGAAAGTTTTGGATTACATATTGCGAATAATGCGCGGGAAAGAATGGAACAAGGTAATAATGGAAACAAAAAACTACATTGACGCTCGCATAATGTGTTTTACTAAAGAAGAATTGGTGGAACTATTCACAGAAGAATTAAAGCGTGATGTGATAGTGAGTTGTGACGATTGTTGTTTTGTCTCTGATAGGGAACCCGTAAATGATGATATTCTTGAAAAAATAGAACAACGTCACAAACAAGAGCATCCTAACGAATCCATTAAGGAGAAAATAAATGAATGGATTGATTATACGTTGTGGTAAATGGTAAAAACGTATGTTTGAATATATAACCTTTTGAAAAATGTCAGGTCTAACCTTTATAATCCCTTGTCCTTATTGTGGCAAAACGTTTGAATGGCGTGATGGCAAGGTGCAGAATTCTATCATTCTGCATTGTGACAGCTGTGGAAAGGAACTGCTGGCTCCCGACGAACCGGAAGCCCACGAACCATTTTACAAGCAATGCGAATGTGGCGGTTATTTTGAAAAAACACAGCGTTGGACTCCCTATATCTGTCCTCACTGCAAAAACGAGATTGAAGTGTGTGATGTTAGGAACGTAACAAAAGTTGTAGAATGGGAATAATTTTGTTGTTTCCATTTTTGGCGTCACCATAAGTTATAGGATACGTTGCTGAAAATAAAAAAGGGCGAAATTTCTCGCCCTTTTTTAAATCATTATACCGTCTGTTCCACGTTCCACACGAATGCTCTGATGCCCACGTCGGTGTTTCTTTTGTCAAGTTTTTTCACTAATGTGAGGATTGGCTCCACTTTGTCGTCTTCAACAATGGAAATGACGGCGGAGTTCATTTCCGGCCATGTGTGGGTGCCTCGGTGCGGGTCGCCGTCTTTGCTGCCGCGTCCCTGCACGTCTTCCCAAAATGTGAACCCACGGGCACCACAGGTGTCGAGTATATATTCCACACGTTCCGTGTTTGCTTGGTTGAATGTTATGAATACTGCTTTCATAGTAATTGATAATTGATAGTTGACAATTGATAATTAAAAATACAATTGAGAACCAACAAAATTGTCAATTCTCAATTGTCAATTTTCAATTCTTATTTTCGTTTTCCTCCTCAAGTTCTATGTTCATGAATACGAACGACTTACGAACTTCTTCCTCTTTCTCGCGTTCGCTGCCTTTCGACATTATTCCGTAAAGTACAGGCACCACAATCAAGGTTACGAACGTTGAAACCAGCAAACCGCCAATAACCACGTAACCCATTGTGTTCCACAACTCAGAACCTTCGCTTCGGCTCAATGCCATAGGCAACATACCAAGTGCGGTCGTCAAAGCGGTCATTAAAACCGGACGAAGACGCGACTGACCCGACAAAGCGATTGCTTCCGACAATTCATAGCCGCGGTCACGCATCAAGTTGATGTAGTCCACAAGCACGATACCGTTCTTCACCACAATACCAATCAACAGAATCACACCAAGCATACCAACCATATCGAGGTTTTCGCCTGTTATGAGCAATGCCGCAATCACACCCGACAATGCGAACGGAATAGCCATAATAATGATGAACGGATGCTTGAACGACTCAAACTGCGAAGCCATCACAATGTAAACCAACAACATAATCAGCAATGCCAACAAACCCATATCGGCAAACGATTCCTGCTGGTCTTCGTAGCTACCGCCCACATTGAATGTAACACCTTGCGGAACATCCATCTTGTC
>JAFZTG010000197.1 GCA_017618935.1 Bacteroidales bacterium
CTACTGGAGAGTTGATAATCCCAGGAACAGTAGTATTTGAAGACGAAACTTATACGGTAAAAGAAATTTATACTTGTTCGTTTTTTAATTGCAATAAAATCACATCTCTTGTTATCCAAGATGGTATTCAGAAAATAGGCAGTTCCGCATTTAGTGGTTGTTCTAAGCTGCAATCCGTAGGTCTTCCAAATTCTCTTGAAGAAATGGATTTGGCCGTATTTTATAATTGCAAAAAACTTACCAACGTAACATTATCAAACAATCTCAAGAGTATTCCATTGGAAGCATTTCGCGAATGCGATGCCCTACAATCCATCGTTATTCCAGGTTCGGTAAAAACCATTGACGATGAAGCTTTTTACATATGTCAAAATTTAACGTCAGTAACAATTGGCGAAGGCGTGACAAAAATAAAACAATATGCAGTCGGACAGTGTGGTCAACTTTCATCAATCAAATTTCCCGAGAGTTTGATATCCATAGGAAAAGATGCAATTGATTCTGATTGTCTTACGTCTATTTCCATACCAGCAAATGTTACAGACATAGCCGACAATGCGTTTGGATATTGCAACAATATCTCTTTAGTATATTTTAACTCCAATTCAGCTCCATCATTAGGAAACAATGCTTTTTACCAAAAGGATAACCTAAAAATCTTTGTACCATGTGATGCAATCGAAAATTATATGAGCAACGAAGATTGGTTGCCATACAAATCAAACCTGGCAACCTCATCGCATAAAATTTTTGTAAGTTCTTCAAATTATAGCTACGGATATGCTACAGCAGAAATGACAAATTCCTGCAACGATGAATTTACGGCAACCATAACTGCTAGGTCAAATGACGAAAACGAATATCAATTTTTGAAATGGAACGACAACGTAAAGGATAATCCGCGTACCGTTACAGTTTCCAAAGACACTTCTTTTGTTGCGATATTCGGCAAAAAACCAAAAATTCTCAATTTAGAAACAACAAATCCTATCTGTACTTCGGCAACAGGTTCGGCTTCGTTCGACGTAACCAATGGCGTTGCACCGTACACCGTTCTCTGGAACGACGGTAACACCGACAATCCTCGTAGCGAAATGACCCCTGGCAAATACTACTTTGTTGCAACAGATGCCGAAGGTTACACTTCTGATACGACATACGTCACCCTTTATCCTAACGAAGACAATATGCCGCAGATTTCGTTGAATTCCACCAATCCCATTTGCGAGACAGAAAATGGAGAAATCACAGCAACAGTGAGCGAAGGAACTGAGCCATATACCTATAATTGGGGCAAGACAAAGATAAAAGAATCCACGTTTGAGAACTTTGAAGATGGGATAATCAACAACCAATTCTATCTATGGGAAATCAACATAGAAAATGGAGATTATTACATAGTTGATATTCCCATCGAAAATAGTGGTGCAGCCAGCTCTGAACAAGCTATTCACGTACAAGATAATGAAAATGACAATGTAATATACCTACTGCAATTATATCTATCCGATGAACTATCTTTAAACCACGCGACATCTAACTCTTACGGGGTTTCGTTCTACCACAAAGGTTCGTCGGCTGAATTCAATATCTCTATTGATGGTTATGAATCAAATGGAAATTTCACAATTCCGTATCATAGCGATTGGACGAAAGTTGACCTTTCATGGCAAGAAATGAATATTGCACCATATCAAATACCATACATAAGTGAAATATACTGGAATATAAATACCAATCCTGATTTCTGGATAGACGAACTATCCATTTTGGCATACGACGACGATGCCGAATCGTTCTCATCGGAAAAAGAGGTGCAAAATTTAGCTGCCGGTCAATACATGTTCTCCGTAACCGACAGTTATGGATGTAAGACAATCGCAACAATATCTTTGAACAAAGATTATTCTGTTGTTCCTTCAATTGAATTGAATTCATCTAATCCTATCTGCGAAACTGAAAACGGTACCATTACAGCAACGGTGGGTGAAGGAGCTGAACCATACACCTACAAATGGTCTGACGGGGCAACCGACAAAGACAGAGAAAATCTGGCAGAAGGCGAATATACCCTAACCGTTACCGACGCATACGGTTGTGCCACATCGGAAACTGCCACACTTGAAAAGAATTACAACGTTTTGCCTAAATTTTCATTCGACATAAAAAATCCAATCTGCGAAACCGAAAATGGAGAAATCACCACAACCGTCACAAGTGGCACGGAACCATATTCGTTTACGTGGAGTACTATTCAGCCAGAACTTGTTAGTAATTTTGAAGATGGATTAACAAACGAGATATACACTAACTTTATCATATTCAACGATGCCAATTACGGAGGAACCACAAAAACCGACGGTTCGGGAATTGCAGACGACGGTGCGTTGGGAACAGCTCATTCTGTAATTATAAAAGCATCGTCGATAAGCAAAAACATCATGGGTGACTTGGCAGGATTATCTACCTATATAGGTGCTGACCTTGGAGGTATGACAAGTTTAGTTGATGGAATTTCGTTCTACCACAAGGGTGAGAATATCGAATTTCGAGCCATGGGAGAAGATATGTTCACGAGAACAATACCAAAACACGAAGATTGGACATTAGTAACATATTATTTCGACGAAGGTTTTGCTCCTAAGGATTTCTACTGGTCGTACCGAGGAGCGGAAGAATATCAAAACTCAATGCAATTCCAAATTGACGAAATAAAATTTATGTGGCGACATTCATCGGATGTTATCTCAAAAGACCAGAATGGACTTTCGGCAGGAACGTATAAATTAAAGGTGACCGACACATACGGCTGTGAATACACCAACTATGCGGAATTGACCAAAGACGAAAGCAACAAGCCAGTCCTTACCAAAGATTTCAAAAATGCCATCTGCGGTCACGACGTGGGCGAAATCACAATTTCGTATGAAAAAGGAAACGAGCCAGTTGAATATTCGTGGAACGACGACAACACAGATTTGAAACGCGAAAATCTGCCTGCAGGCACATACACGTTTACCATCACCGACGCATACGGCTGTACGGTAACCGACGAAACAGAAATTGAATATGAATCGTTCAAGTATCAGCCAGAATTGGCTTTGGTAACGGTAAGTCAGGAACAGTCGCCGTACAATTTGATTATCTGGCAAAAAGAAGCATCGGAGGCAATCGACTTTTACACAATATATCGAGAAACGGAACGATTAGGCGAATATGCAAAATTAGACGACGTACAATACAACGAGACAAGCATCTACGTTGACGTGACCGCCAACAGTCTTGAATATCCGTACCGATATAAGATTTCGGCTACCGACAACTGCGGAAATCAATCGGAATTGAGTCCAAGCCACAAAACGATACACTTGCAGAAAAACAAAAGTATCGGCACCGAAAACAACCTTTCGTGGACAGCATACGAAGGATTCGATTTCTTGACATACTCCATTTTCCGTGTAACAAAAGATGGCGTGGAAGAAATCAAGAAAGTCAATTCAAGTGTGTTGACTTACACCGATTTACAACCTGCACCAGGAACCATCTCATATTACGTTGGCGTGGAATTGCCAGAAACAATTGATATTAACGATCCATTCGTAAAAGCAGAAAGCGGTCCGTTCAATTTGGCAATCAGTAACATTGCCGAAGTTGAAAATCAAGGAACTGCAATTGCATTGGTCGATGAAAATTCGGTGAACGTATATTCTTCACACAACGCAATCGTAGTTGAGAATGCCGGCGAGAATCAAATCACTATTTGCAACGCAATCGGTCAAACAATCGCACGTGCAAAAGGGAAAAA
>JAFZTG010000198.1 GCA_017618935.1 Bacteroidales bacterium
AAGAAAATTTTTGCGTTTTCCAGGCGTTCTTTTGCCGTAAGTAGTCGGTCTAATTCCGTTTCGTTGAGATTTCCCGTACGAAGTTTGTTCTGATCTAGTTCTGCTTCGCCTACCAACAAACGGGTAGCAAGTTGTTCGCAACTCATTTCAAGAGAAAACATTGCCACGGAACGCCCATAATCCATTGCCATATTTCTCAGCATGGTCAGCACAAATGCTGTTTTACCCATACCTGGACGTGCGGCAATAACAATCATGTTACCTTCCTGCCACCCCGAAGTAATGGCATCGACCTTGGTAAAGCCCGTTGGCAGACCGATGATTGTTCTCTTTGCGTCGCGGGCAACGAGAACTTGGTCATAGACATTGGCAACAACGTCCTTGATGTTTTGAATAGAACGTTTCTTGAGACTTTGGTCGGTAACGGTCATGATGTTTTTTTCGGCGAAGTCCGTCAACTCCGACAATTCACATTCGGGAGAAAACGCCTTTTCGCAGATTTGAGACGAAACGCTAATCAGTTCTCGTTGGATATATTTTTCTACGAGAATTTTAGTGTGTGCCTCGACATTTGCCGACGACGAAACTTTCATCGTCAAATCCGAAATATATGCAGGACCACCAATGGTGTCTAATTCGTTTTGGGCATTGAGTTTGTCAATCACCGTCATAAGCGTAATGGGGCTTGCCTCACGGTACAAACTATCCATTACTTTAAAAATAATTTGGTGCTTAGGAATGAAAAAAATCTCGGGTTTTAGGTAGTTCATTACGTCGGGAATTGCATCCTCATTAATGAGCAACTGACCTAATACGGTTTCTTCCAACGATTCCGAATAGGGAGGAACTTTCCCAGCGTAATCAACGCTTACAACCACTTCTCTTGGTGGATATTTTGAATTGTTTGCCATACATTTTTATTTTTACGACACAAAAATATGGAAGTCTTTTGTGGTCTGCAACGTGAAAATATAAACAACACGATGTTGGTTGATTGTTAAAAAACAGTGTTAATCCACTATACACGCGTCCTCGAACGAAAATCCGTTCAAAAAGTCGTGAATGTTCATTCTGCGTTTCCCTTCTATCTGAATCTCAATAGGTTGAATGAATCCATCTTGAGTAGTGATAGCAATGGAATTATTTTTATTAACAATGACACCAGTTGGTAGCGTGTGATTTTCTATAATACAATGTGCCACAAAGATTTTGAACACCGAAATTGTGTTGTTTTTCTTAATTTGCGTCCACGCTCCCGGATAGGGGGAAAAACCTCGAATATGATTGTTAATGTTTTCAGTAGAATTGTTCCAGTTGATTTTGCATGTATCCTTGAAAATCTTTGGGGCAGGTTTTAGTTCCGATTCATTTTGAAACAAGGTTTTTTGGTCAATGCCTTGTGTATTGCCATTTTCCAACAATTGCAATGTTTCCAACAAAAGTAGCGAACCGCTTTCCTGTAATTTGTCGTGAAGCGTGCCGGCAGTTTCGTCGTCGGCAATGGCAACTTCTTTTTTAAGAAGAATGTTACCTGTGTCAATCACCTCGTTTATCAAGAAACTTGTTACCCCTGTTTTTTTCTCACCGTTGATAATTGCCCAATTAATTGGCGCGGCACCACGATATTGTGGTAGGAGAGAGGCGTGGATGTTGATTGTGCCAATTTTGGGGATTTGCCATACGACTTTTGGCAACATTTTGAATGCGACCACTACAATCAAATCAATGTTCAGTGCTTGTAATTCCTGTAAAAAAACTTCGTCTTTTAACGATTCTGGTTGCAGGATTGGCAAGTTTTTCTCTTTTGCATAGACTTTTACCGCCGATTCGTTGATTTTCTTTCCACGTCCGGCAGGTTTATCTTGACCAGTTACAATGGCAACTACATTATAATTATGTTGCAACATAATTTCCAATGGGCGTACCGCAAAATCTGGGTTACCCATATAAACAATACGTAAATGGCTTGCCATTGTTATGCTTTCTTAAAAATCTTTTTGTACCAAGGAACTTTCACCGTGTCTTCGTCGCTGTAATAACCGTGATTTTGCGTCTTGTCGCGATATGTTCCGTAGCCGTATCCATATCCGTAACCATATCCGTAACCGTAACCAGCATCAAGATTAACGTCGTTCAACAAGATAGACAAGTTGTTGATTTGTTGTTCTTTAGCCAAGGAGTTAGCCAATGTGATAGATTCCTTATTGGTATAATTCTGACGCATTACGAAAATGTTGCAATGAGCAAATTTTGCAATTGCGATAGTGTCGGCTACAAGTCCGATAGGAGGCGTATCGAGTATGATATAGTCGTAACCTCTTTGCTTGCAATTATTTATGAAATCGTTGAATTCAGGGCTTTCAATCAATTCTGCAGGATTTGGCGGAATTGGACCCGCAACAATCACGTCAAGATTTTGAATGTCGCTGTGAACGATAATGTCATCCAATGAATCACGACCAATCAAGTGGGTTGTAACGCCAATGTTGTTTGACATATTCAACATTTCAGCCAGACGAGGTTTTCGCAAGTCGAGACCGATAATAAGCACTTTTTTGTTGATGAGTGAAAGAATTGCCGCCAAGTTCAAGGCACAGAACGATTTACCTTCACCCGAAATGGTCGAGGTGAGGGCAATGATATTGGTATCGTCGCCATGTTTTAAGAAATAAGCCAAATTCGAACGAATTGCACGGAATGATTCCGCAATCGAAGATTTCGGTTTTGTCTTTACAGGAACCTTGTCGGAATGTTTGTTGTGAAGAATTGTTCCGATAATTGGTAACGTTGATTTACTTTCAATATCGGTTTTGTCCTTGATGGTATAATCAAAATAATTGATAAGAATGATGATACCACAAGGAATAAAGATGCCAAGGAATAATGCTACCAAAAGTAATATTTTCAATTGAGGGAACGATTGTTGTGCGTTTTCGGCACGGGCAGGGTCAATTATTTTTATGTCGGAAACGTTACCAGCTTTTGTTAACCCGATTTCAGCGCGCTTTTGTAGCAAAAAGCTAAATACGGTGTTGTTAACGTCAAATTGGCGTTGTATGCTGATTAATTCACGTTCGGTACTTGGTAGTTGTTGAATTTCAGTGTCAGTTTTTTCAATTTCTTTTTTTATCTCATTCAATTCCAATTTTGTTGATTCTATCAAACTATTCACGTTGTCAACTAATGACGTGATAGTTTGTTCAATCTTCATATTAACGATTTGTAAATTTGGGTTGTCGGGAGTGGCACTATACGTTAGGACTTGTTTTTCTGTGTATAATGCATTCAATTGGGTAATCAAAGACTTGAGTAATGGGTCGTCAATACCTGTAATTGACGGCATTTTTATATCTTGCATATCATCGTTTTTAATTGAACGTAATATGTAGTTATAGTATTTAAGATTTATTTCTTGTTTTGATTTGGTTTTTTCCTGCTCTTCCAGTTTCTTGTACAAAAGAGTACCTTCGTCACTCAAGTTTACAATTTTGTTATTAGAACGGAATTTTTCAAGATTAGATTCTGCAAACATCAAAGAATCTGAGATTTGAGTCAGTTGGTCATTTATAAAAGATTCAGATTTTTGTGATGTCTCATTTTTGTCTTCCAAATCTTGTTCTATACAAACGTCAATGAGACCATTTAAGAAATCTGTCGCTTTTTCAGGTACGTTATCTTTTATCGAAAGATTTACAATAGTTCCTTTTTTTGAACTTGCCTCAACAACAAGATTTTTCTGATAAATTTTTGTTAGTTCGTTGTAGTTGTTGATGAGAAAACGAAACGCCAAGCGATTATCCTTAAATTTATCCATATCGAAATCGTCAGCCTTGCGAATAGTGAATTTGTATATAGAGTCACAATACTGTTCGCCCCATACCATTACTTGTGAAATGGTACATGTGTCACGTTCAATCGTTAATCGGTATTCGTCATCAGAAATGATTTTTACATCAATAAATTCTGGAGTGTATTGATTTTTATCATTATAATCTCGATATGAGGTGTCCAAGTCAACCCAAAATGGCGACGATTTGTAAATCTCCACATCGTGGACGCGTCCGTGGTTGAAATAGGAGATTTGAAAATTTTGTTTTTCAAGAGATTTTCGAATCAATGAATAAGATTGCAAGATACCGATTTGATTGTCGATGTTTGCCTTTCCCGAAGTGCTTGCGCCAAATTCCTTTAACAGTGAGGTCATTCCACCGAGCGCGTCTTCTTTTTCTACAATAATAATTGACGATGAGGCTTCAAAAACTTTTGTAGCATATCGATTTACTAAAAAAGCTAAAACACCACAAATGATACAAGATATCACTATCCAATACCATTTGGAAAGAATCAGCTTTACGTAAGCTAAAATATCTATATCTTCTTCTAATTCAGTGTATTGTTCGTTTGCCATAGTGTGTTATTTAAGTACAGAGTTGAAGAATGTTAATGTTGTAACCAATGTTGTCAAACCTGAGAATACGAGAGAAATTGTTGTCGTATTTAATCGGAATGCACGGAGAGGTAGTGGCTCTACGATAACAATATCGTTTGGCAATAAATAAAAACTCTCTGTTGCAATGACATTTTCCTTGGTCAAATCAACGCGAAATGTGATGTTTTCGTTATTGATGGTTCGTACAATTAAGATACTCTTTCTGTTTCCGTATTGCGTAATGTCACCCGCAAGGGCAAGAGCCTCAAAAAGATTGATGCTGTTACGCAATATGCTGTATGTCCCAGGACGGTTTACTTCACCCAAAACCGAGATTTTTGTGTTAAGTAGTTTGAGAATAACCGTGGCATTTTTGAAATAACCGTTGATTTTCTCTTGCACCAGATTCTCTGCTTGGCTGATAGTCAATCCCGAAAGATTTATTGTGTCAATTACGGGTAGGCGGACGTATCCGTTTTCATCTATAGTGTAACCTTTCAATGCTGTAGAAACTTCACCAGTGGTATTAACGCCACCGCCACCCATGTCAAGGTTGAATAAGGAACTTGTTTCTTTGTCAATGCTTAACACTTTTATATAAACCACGTCACCAGGTTGTAAAATGACACGCAAGTCGTTTTGGTTGAAAACCATCGTAGTGTCACCTTTGGGGTGATCGTTCATATAGACAAGTTTTTTCCGTGAGGTACAGTTTGAAAATAGGAGTACACCTACACAAATCAAGCAGAACAGAAAACGTTTCTTCATTTCAAGTATTTTGTTAGTGAATGAATGGAAATTGTCGAGACATTCTTCATTCATTTTTGTTTTGGGCAAAGATAGTGTTTTTTCCTATTATTACTTTATTATTATAGAATGTTTTTGTGGTGAGAAAAATGTTTTTGTTAATAACTTTTTTGGCAAGATTCTTGACAAGGGGAGTATGATGTTGTAATTTTATGAACGAATAAAATTTATTTTATGCTAAATTATTGTTATGAAATATTATCGAAAATGAGTTTCGATAGAGAGCTCTTCCAAAAAGAGTTGAAGAAGTGTATTGGCTATCTAAATCAAAGTGACGCCGAAATTCTTCGGGATTGGGTTAATGAGAAATTTAAGGATTTAGTAGCAGCCTAAAGCGACAGGGAGCAATAAAATGCTCCCTTTTTTATGCTTTTTATTCAACAAGAATTAAAAAAGTATATTTTTGAAAAAATGATATTTAGCAATGATTTACACAGTTGGAGAAACGGTTATTGATTTGATTTTCAAGAATATGCAGCCGCAAGCGGCGAAAGTTGGCGGCTCGGCATTGAACACGTCGGTGAGTTTGGGGCGGCTTGGTAACGAGGTGGCTTTCATTTCGGAAATTGGCTCTGATGAATTGGGGGAGTGGTGTCTGTCTTTTTTGAATGAAAATGGCGTGAAAACGTCTTATTTAATCGAATACGACGATAAGAAAACCTCGTTGGCATTGGCGTTTCTCAACGAAAACAACGACGCAAAATATCAGTTTTATAAGGAATTTTCGTCTCCGATGCCCGAAATTTCTGTTCCGTTTCAATCATCGGACATTATCTTGTTTTCATCTTCGTTTGCCATAAACTCACGTGTGAGAAAAAGTGTTGCAAGTGTTTTGCGTTGTGCAAATTCTCAACACGCATTACTTATGTACGATCCCAATATGCGTAAGCCGTTGGATAAAGAATCGGAGGCGTATTCGTTTGTTTGTGAAAATTGTAACTATGCCGACATTGTGCATTTTTCCGACGAGGATGCTCAGGCAATATTTGGCACAAGCGACGTGAATGAGGTGTTTTCCGAGTTGAAAAAAGCAAACGTAAAAGTGCTGGTTTTTACACAAAATAAGAATGATGTGATTGTTAAAACACATAAGGATACGCTTTTTTATAATGTTCCTCAAATCACGCCTGTGAGTACGATAGGTGCTGGCGACACGTTTAATGCAGGTTTATTGCATTGCTTATCAGTGAAGCATGTTACCAAGGGTGATTTGGATGTTCTTTCTTCTGATTTCTTCGATGAGGCGATTCCGTTTGCTATCGCGTGTGCAGGAAACGTGTGTCAGTCAATCGATAATTATGTTGACGTGCAGTTTGCCGCTCGTGTTACTCGTAAATAGGCACGTATCGTCGTAGTCGTACTTTTGTTCCTCCTTCGCTGTATTGGATTTCGTCGAACTGGAATCTGCTGATTAAAATTCCTCGTCCGTGGAGTCTGTTGCATTCCGATTCTTTTGCAAGACTCGAAATTTCACAAAGGTTGAAACCACATCCTTCGTCTTTTATGAACCACTCGTCGTATTCGGGTTCTTGGTGAAATGTGATTGTGATGTTTTTGTCTTTGTATAGTTCATTTGCCTGTCTTTGTTCTAAAAGCGACTCAAAAGTTCCGTTCAAAATGGCGGCTGATTTCTCCTCGAACGAAATATTGAGGTTTCCGTGTTCTATCGCATTGATAATCAGTTCTTCAAGTCCCGTGCGAAGTTCTGTTTTTACATCTTTAAAAGCGGGATTCGCTTTTTCTAATAGTTCGTCAACGACTTGTGCGATCCCCGATATGGTATTGTTTGTTGTAAGAGAAAAAGACAGTGGTTTTTCAATGGTGTTTTGTACTTTTTTTTGTGGTCTGGATTTTAATATATATTCATATCTTTTTAGATAATTTGCTAAATCATGCGTTTCCAAAGGAAGAATAATATAGTTACTTATGCCATATCTCATTGCGTTAAAAATGGTGGCTGAGTCATTTTCGTTAATGACGATATTGAGAATGGTTTGCGGTTTTATTTGTCGTATTTTCTTGAATAGTGCACCGTTGTCATTTTCAACGAGTTGCATTTCGCAAAGCACTATGTCTGGTAGGAAACTAGGCAGAATCTCGACTGCTTGTTCGCACGAGGTAAGGCATTTATAATTGAAATTTGTATTGAGAACGGCATTAGTCAATGGAGAGGTGATATTTTTCTCCTTACTGATTATCAGTATTTTAAAAGATTGATTCATACCGTTGATTTGATTTTTCAAATATAGCGTTATAACTGTTGGTATGGTGAATGAGAATTTGTGAAAAATAAACAAAATATTCACTTTTTAGTTGCTAATAAGGAGTCTTTGCATATTAATGCATTGATAGTTATTAACTTTTTATCAAGAATTGTGGATTTTGCTATTTCAAAAGTGTACATTTGTAAAATGAGTATTGGTGCTTTTACCAATCGGGATATTTTATAGAAATGGATAATTTAAAACAATAGCTATGAAAAAGATTATTACTTTATTCTCAATGATTGTGATTGGCTTGTCGGCAAGTGCACAATACAGTTCTTTTGAACTTAGGGAAGGCGATTCGGGGCCATTTTTCTCAATACCATTCGATAATTCAATAGTTGATTTGAATAATGATGGTCAAAAAGATACGTGGCTGTCGGGTAATGGTGATATTCTTATGGATGCCGCCTATGAAGAATGGCAGCCGGAAGTTGGCGAGTCATTTACCTTATATATGAAAGGTGTTTCTAAAGTTTCTGGAAAATTGATGATGGTCATTGCCGATAGTAGCTATTTGGCAAACGGTTGGATAGAATTGTCGTCAAGGGCAGAAATAGACTTGGTGGAAGGAAAAGAGTTTGAATTCAATGGCTATTTTTCAATAAACAACACAACAAAATTGACTATGGATGGACAATTTGGTAATGCTGGCGATGAAGCAAAACAGGAAATAACGAGGGGATTGCTATATTTTGCAGTTTTTCCAACTACGGAGATTGGTCAAAATGAAATTTTATTTGAGTGTTCTGATTTTTCGGTGAATTATCAATGGAGTGGCTCTATTGTGGTGTTGCATATACCCGATATAACGGCGGAAGTTGGGGCTATAATTCCAAGAATAAAACTTTCTGATTACTTCCTCATTGACGAAGGGACAAAAATGCAATATTCGTCGTGGATAGAAGAAGATGAATCTCATGAATATTTTGAGGAAAATGCTTTGTTCCGAGCAAAGGTAATCAATGGTGAATTAAGTATTTCGGCGTTTGCTGCAGGAGAATACCATATCGAGATAATGGGTATGCCAGTGAGGGAAGAAGGAAATGAACAGCACGAAAGCGAAGGTCGTGGATCTGTGCGCGTGGTTATAACAGAGAGACATGTAGAGAATGTTGAAACGTGTAACATTGAATTGAAAGAAACCATTAAGAATGTAACTTGTGGTGGTGATAGAGATGGTGGTATTGTTGTCGTAGCTTCTGGTGGCGTTGAACCATATTCCTATCGTTGGAGTACGGGTCGTACCGATAATGGTATATATCACATGAGTGGGGGTATGTATTCCCTTGTTGTTGAAGATTCCGTTGGTTGTATGGCGACGGGTATATATGAAATAGAAGAATTATCTATCCCTTCTGACTTATATCCAACTATATATGCTTATCCAACGTGTAATGGGAAAGATGGTATTGTTAAATTTGATGATGAAGATGTCCTGGACTATACGTTTAAATGGGATGATGGCGTTGAAAGTTCTGCGCGAGAAGATTTGTCTGCCAGAATGTATAAAATTGAAGTAAGCGATAAGAATGGCTGTTCAAAAACAATTGATTTCCCATTGAGTAACCTCGATATATCTTCATACTC
This sequence comes from Bacteroidales bacterium, assembly GCA_017618935.1. Next base: position 9,091 of record JAFZTG010000198.1, read on the forward strand.
TTATGATTATGTGAAATGTGGAAACAGTGATGGTACTATTAGTTATTACATTTACCGTGGAACTGCTCCATATTCGTATTACATAGATGATAATGAAGTTGAAGCTGATGAAGATAATTATAGGATTTCCGGTATGTCGATAGGAAAGCATAAATTAACTATTATCGATGCCGAAGGTTGTCAAGGAGATCAAATGGTTACTGTTTCCAAAAAATATGTTCCTCAACCAGAAATTTATTCCGTTTCGTATGCCGAGGATTCAAAGTCAATTATTGTAATGTGGACGTTTGATAGCTCTGAATGGTATGAAGATCCAGAAGATTTGAAGGAATATATGAATAATATTGACTATTTCACCATTTATCGTGAAACGAGCGAGCAGAAGGGCGATTATGATTCCATTGGTTTTGTAAAAAGCACTTTTCCGTTGTATCAAGATTATGATTTGTCGGAAAGTAACGCATCGCACCGTTATAAAATTTCGTCTACCGATTATTGTGGCGAAACAACACCAATGAGCTATACGGAAAATAAATCTATAGGATTGACTATGACTACGGAAGCAACGGACAATGGCAAAACGAGAGTGAACTTGTCGTGGACACCATACGAGGGTCAATTCTTTGATTCGTATTCAATCTATCGAAAGACAAAAAGCAAAAATCTTGAAGTTGCAAAAATTGCTCCTAATAAAACGTCATATTCTGAAATTGTTTCCGCTGGAACGAGAGGTTATTTCGTCGGTGTTACTTTCCCCGATACCTTGTATTTTGACGAAAATAATACGCCGTTGTTGAAAGCAGAAAGTGGTCCGTTTGCGCTGGCCCTCAGCAATATAGCGGAACTGGAAAATGTTGATGCAATCCCGACGATTAAAAATACAGCTGTAGTGTATGCAAAAGATAAAAGCATTATAGTACAAGGTGCAAAATCAAATGTGACAATTTATGATGTTCAAGGTCGTTTTGTTACACAAAAAACTGTACGTCAGGATATAGAAACAATTCCTCTTGAAAAGAAAGGATGTTATATCGTGTTTGTTGATGAAACACAAGGATTTGAGGTAATTGTTTGGTAATCAAACAAATTCTAAAAAAAACAGGTTCTGGTTTGCTACGTTTGTAGCTAACTAAAACTTTGCTATTAACGGAATTTGTAGTTCGCCAAATGGTTTTTGCGAAACGCGAAGTGCGGGACAAAGTTGTTGGCGCTTAAATTCACAACGTTTGAGTAAGCGTAAGGTTTTTTCAACCACATCTTTTTCAAATCCCATTGCTAGAATCTCGTCTTGCGTTTTGCCACATTCAATGTATTGATACAGAATGGCATCCAACACGTCGTAATTTGGTAACGAATCGGAATCTTGCTGATTCGGATGGAGTTCTGCCGATGGTGGTTTTATAATAGTGTGTTCTGGAATAATTTCCTTGTCACGGTTGATGTAACGGGCAAGTTTGAAAACATCGGTCTTGTACACGTCGCCAAGTACCGAAACGCTTCCGTTTGTGTCGCCGTAAAGTGTGCCATAACCAACCGCCACTTCGCTTTTGTTTGATGTGTTCAGTAAAATGTTGCCGAACTTGTTGCTGAGAGCCATCAACAATAATCCGCGAATTCGGGCTTGAAGATTTTCTTCGGCGACGGAAAATGGCAAATCTTTGAAAATGGGCGATAAAGTGGACAATGTCTCATTGTAAATTGATTTTATGGGAACAATGTCATATTGTACACCAAGATTTTTTGCCAAACCTTCGGCGTCGGTAATGGAATGTGACGTTGAATATTCCGAAGGAAGGAGCAGAACTCTGATGTTCTCACTGCCAATTGCTTCGGCGGCAAGGGCAAGTACCACAGCCGAGTCAATTCCGCCCGAAAGGCCGAGAGTTGCTGTTTTGAATCCATTTTTTGAGAAATAATCTTGTATGCCTAGAATTAACGCATCGTGAAGTAGGGCGATTTCGTTGAATTCTTCTTTTGCAAGTGGTTCGTAGTTCTTATCCGTGTCGAAAATGACAAAATCTTCCTTAAAATAGGGGAGTTGGATGATTTTTTCTCCCTTGGCGTTCAGCACATACGAATGACCTTCAAAAACCCGTTCGGTGTTTGCTCCCACTTGATTTACGCAAATTACAGGACATTGTGTTTTTGAAAATTGCTCAGAAACATGTGAGTCCTTGTATTTGAACTGTTTGGATGTGATATTGATTGCCAACGAAATACCATTTTCTTCTTCGGGAACGTCGTCGCCAACGCATACGGCAATTTTCTGGTTTTTCCATTCAAAGAAGTTTTTCTCCGTATCGGTCAAAAAATATTTTGATTCCAAGTGTGAGAGATTTTTCTTGTTGAAACGACGGGTAATGATGCCATTTTCAATCAATATGGCAGAATCATACACTTTTGTCTCGTTTTCGTCCTCGCAATAGGTGGGACACCCGATTAACACCGCGATTTCATAGGATTCGGTTGCAATGCGTTGTAACACCTGCATAGTCGTTTCCAGAAAATCTTCTTTTTGCAAGACGTCAAATGGGAAAGAGCCACAGACGCTCATTTCGGGAAAAACGATTAAATCTGCTTTTTGATTTTTCGCTTCAAATATTGCTTTGGAAATCTTGGTTGCATTTTTGCCAAAATCGCCAATAGAGTAGTTTTGTTGAGCAATTGCTATCTTCATACAAAATAAATTTATTGGTACAAAATTATAAGTTATTTTGTTAGTTTAGTTAATTTTTGAAAGTTTTTTAATGAAAAAGCAATGGCTTGAAAAAGTTTTCTGATACATATAAAAAGAATTGCCGAGAATGTGTATTTTTGTGTTATAAAAAACAAAATACAATGATAAACACTACAATCAATGGAATTGACATTACGAAGATTCTGTTTCTTGACATTGAAACTGTGCCGCAACATGGTTCCGAAGCAGAATTGACCGAAACAGAACGGCTCTTGTGGCAGAAGAAATCTGCTCGTATGGCAAATGATACGATGACAGCCGAGGAACTCTACCAAAAAGCGGGAATTTTTGCGGAATTTGGGAAAATAGTATGCATCTCTGTCGCATTTTTGTATAATGACAGAGGTACTCTAAAAATGCGTGTGCGCTCGTTTGCCAACGATGACGAGGCGTGTTTGTTGAACGATTTTATGTCGTTGGTCAACAAACATTTTAATACAAAGAAGATTTTCTTCTGTGCTCATAACGGCTACGAGTTCGATTTCCCGTTTATTGCGCGTCGTGCATTGATACACGGAATTAGCGTGCCAATAACCTTGGATACTCGTGGCAAAAAGCCGTGGGAGATTCAGCATTTGGACACTTTGGATTTGTGGCGCTTCGCCGATTACAAAAACTACACCTCGTTGGCTTTGTTGGCGTATGTTTTTGGCATTCCTACGCCCAAAGACGATATTGATGGCTCGCAAGTGTGTGAAGTGTATTGGAAAGAACATGATTTACAGCGAATTATGAACTATTGTCAGAAAGATGTGATAACGGTTGTTCAACTTTTTAGAAAATATCGTTGTGAGGATTTGATTTCCGAGGAAAATATTGTGATTGTGAATGAGTAATATCTTCTTCGTTCGCATATAAATATGTATTTTTGCAAAAAATAATACTGATGAAACGATTTCCGGCAGAGTGGGAAAAACAAGATTGCGTACAACTTACGTGGCCACACAAGGGAACAGATTTTTCCGATGTGTATGACCGTGCTGTCGCCTGTTTTGTTGCAATAGCAAAGGAAATTAGTAAACGAGAGAAATTGGTAATTGCCTGTAAGTCAAAGCAAAATGCTCTTGATGAACTTGGCTCTGTAATGAACGGAAATATTTCGTTCGTCGAGGTCGATACCAACGATGTGTGGGCGAGAGATCACGGAGCTATCACGGTTTTTGAAGACGGAATACCTGTTTTGTATGATTTTACATTTAACGGTTGGGGACAAAAATTTCCTGCCGAAAAAGACAATGCTATTACGGCACAATTATATAAATCAGCTGTCTTTGCCTCGGCAAAGTATCAGGATATGTCGCAGTTTGTGTTGGAGGGTGGTTCTATCGAAACTGACGGACAAGGCGTGTTGTTGACGACCGAATCGTGCTTGTTGAGCAAATATCGTAATCCTCAAATGACAAAAACTGATATCGAGCAGTTTTTGAAAACTACGTTCAATGTGCAGAAAATTCTTTGGCTTTCGCATGGTGAATTGGCAGGGGACGATACCGACGGGCATATCGATACCTTGGCTCGATTAGTTTCAAAAGATACCATTGCGTACGTATGCTGTAGTAATGCAGATGATTTGCATTTTACTAATTTGCAAGCAATGAAAGCAGAGTTGGAGTCGTTTACCACATTGGAAGGGAAACCATATAATTTGGTTCCGCTACCGATGGCTTCGCCTGTTTTTGACGAAGAAGGAAATCGCATTCCTGCGACGTATGCGAATTTTTTGATTATGAACGATGCGGTTTTGTTGCCAGTTTATGATTGTGAAACAGATGCGCAAGCCGTGCAAACGCTTCAAACGATATTTCCCGAGAAGGAAATTGTGCCAATTGATTGTTCTGTATTAATTTTGCAACATGGTTCATTGCATTGCGTCACAATGCAATATCCGCAAGGTGTTTTATAAAATGGCGAAAATGGAAAAAATTCTCAAAGTTGGTTTGGTTCAGCAGTCGGTAGGCGCCGATGTGGCTGCAAATAAGAAAAAGTTGGTTAAAAACATCACTGATTGTGCCAATCGTGGTGCACAACTGGTCGTATTGCAGGAACTGCACAATACGCCATATTTTTGTCAGGTGGAAGATGTTGACAATTTTGACCTTGCAGAGCCGATTCCTGGGATTTCAACGGATTTATACTCGTCTGTTGCAAAACGATTGCATATCGTACTTGTGACTTCATTGTTCGAGAAACGTGCGGCAGGCGTGTATCATAATACTGCTGTGGTTTTCGACGTGGATGGCAGTATAGCAGGTACATATCGCAAGATGCACATTCCCGATGATCCTGCATACTATGAGAAATTTTATTTCACACCGGGCGATTTGGGTTTTGAGCCGATAAAAACGTCGGTTGGTACGTTAGGTGTGTTGGTATGCTGGGATCAATGGTATCCCGAAGCGGCACGCATTATGGCGATGAAAGGTGCCGATATGTTGATTTATCCGACTGCAATTGGTTGGGAATCAAGCGATAGCGAAGATGAGAAAAGTCGTCAGCGTGATGCGTGGATTATTTCGCAACGTGGTCATGCCGTGGCAAACGGATTGCCGGTGATTTCGGTGAATAGGGTCGGTGTGGAAAAAGATCCATCAAATCAAACGAATGGCATTCAATTCTGGGGAAGCAGTTTCGTTGCCGGACCACAAGGCGAGTTGTTGCAGCAAGCGTCGGCAACAAACGAGGAAAATCTCATTGTGGAAGTATCCCTTTCTCGTTCCGAGGATGTTCGTCGTATTTGGCCATTCTTCCGTGACCGAAGAATTGATGCTTATAAAGATATCTTAAAGCGGTTTTGTTGAGATTATATAAATTATAATTCGTCAATTTTCACAATCCCGTGCATTACCGCATAGATTGTAAGATGACCGAGGGAGCGTGAGCCCAATTTTTCGGAGATATTGTTACGATGGAACGCTACGGTTGCCATAGTAATGTGTAGTTTTTCGGCAATTTCCTTGTTGAAATATCCCTGAACCACATATTTTAAAACTTCTTGCTCACGAGAGGAAAGTGTATTTTGCTCGTTTTCAGTATCTTGCTTGTCAAATCTCAAGTCGCTATGACCGTGGGGATGCCCCATCTGGTGCAGGGAAAGCAATTCCTTCAACAGAAGTTGTTCCGGCTGTGAAACATTGAGTGTCCGAAAACCATTGTCACGCATCAGTTTGCCGTCGCCTTCGCAAAGTACGATGGTTTTTCGCTTCAGTGGTACAAAGAAAGCCATTGAGTTAAAGACAATGTTGGAACTTGCAAAAAAATGGACAATTTCGTCGGACATATTGTCCTGCAAAGCCTGTATCGATGTGTAAATCTGAACATCAACACGTGGAATAATGTCAATGAGTATTGACTGCAACGCAATGCTGCTCAATGAATTAGTGTCGATTATTGCTATTCTGTATTCCATTTTCTTACTATGCAAAGATAATAAAAACGGCAAAAGTTAAAACTAACAAATATATGAGTTGTTTCGCCTGCCACATACCGATAGTTTTGTGGCATGAAATTATTGTCGCTTATATTGCTCCAAATATTGTCGGGAAATCCATCCGATACGATTGTAGATATTGGTTTGGTGACGGTTTCCGCATCTGTAAAGAATTCTGGCGAAACAGACGAATTGGCGTTGGCATCGTCGTCGTTCAATATAAAGGAAATAGAAAGCAAAAACTTGAATTCCGTGAAAGATGCGTCGATTTCGGTGCCGAATTTCTACCAACCAAAGTATGGTTCACGCATCACATCGTCTATTTACATACGCGGATTTGGTTCTCGAATAGACCAGCCTGCAATGGGACTGGTAATTGACAATGTTCCAATAATGAACAAAAATGCTTTTGACTTTGATTTTCTCGACATTCGTCGAATCGCTGTTTTACGAGGGCCACAAGGCACGCTTTACGGAAGGAACTCCAATGGTGGCGTGATGGACATTCACACCATTTCGCCGTTGGCTTGGCAAGGGACCAAAATCAGCGTAGGATTTGACTCGGAGCCTGCTTACAATGCACAAATTTCCCATTATGGTATATCCAAAACCAAACGACTCGGATATGCTATTTCTGCCCATTTTACGCATCATGACGGATTTTTTACCAATACCTACAACGGTGCGAAATGCGATGCAGGAAATTCATTTGCAGCCCGTTCAAAAATCCATTGGCTTCCAAAATCAGGCAGTTGGGACATTGAAAATACGCTTTCGGGAAACGTGGTGGACGAAGGAGGGTATGCCTATAAACGTTTCGACACGGAACAAAACCTGTTGAATCCTGTGAGATACAACGACACGTGCCACTATTCCCGTATAAGCATTATTGACGGGCTTGTGGCGAAATATTCTGGCTCGAACGTTGATTTTGCTTCGGTGACCAGTTACCAGTTGCTGTACGATAATATGTTGTTGGACAATGACTTTACAGCCGAATCGTATTTTACATTGCAACAAAAACTGTACGAAAATGCTGTTACACAGGAGTTTATATTGAAACGACACGATAAGACAAAGCGATGGCAATGGAACACGGGATTATTCTCATTTGTGAAACAGCTCAAAATGGATTCGCCGGTGACATTCAAACGCGACGGGATTGATAACCTTATTCTCAACAATGCCAATGCGGGAATCCACAGCGTTTTTCCTACAAATGGAATACAAATCGCAGATTCTTCATTTCCTATTTTATGTAATTTTACGATTCCGACAATTGGAGCGGCAGTGTTTCACGAATCGAGATGGAACGTCGGCAAATGGAGATTTACCGCAGGGCTGAGAGTTGACTTTGAACACGCCGAAATGGATTACAACGAGCAATGCGACATTCACTATCGTTTCGACCTGACAATGAGCAGTTTCAAGAATCTTCATTCCAATTTCACAGGAAAAGAAAAAACGACTTCACTTGTGGCGTTGCCAAAGGTTTCTGCGCAATATTTCTTCGAACATGGGAGCGTGTATGTCTCGTTCGCCAACGGTCACAAGGCGGGTGGATTCAACACGCAGATTTTTTCCGATATAATGCAGTCAGTTTTAATGAACCAAATGATTCGCGACATAGGAATGACACCAAAATCAAACAATGTACAAACGGCCCGCGACACCAAATATGAGCCCGAAACGAACTATAACTTTGAAATAGGAGGGAAGTATCACCACAATTCGTTTTCAACGGCAACCACCATATTCTGGATTGAAGGCGTGAATCAGCAAATCACCGTTATGCCCGAAGGCAGCGGCATAGGTAGAATGATGTCGAATGCAGGACGGACACGAAGTGTAGGAATTGAGAACAGCACACGTTTTACTCCGAACAATTGGACATTTGGCATAGATGCAGGCGTTACCGACGCCCGTTTCCGTGATTATCAATACAACGATACCACAAATTACAAGGGAAAGCATGTGCCATATGCGCCAACTAGTACAGTCTCTGTTTCGGCAAAATATCTGTGGGATATTCAGAAAAAATGGGTGGATAATCTCTCTTTTGCTGTTCAAAATCAGATGATTGGCAAAATTTATTGGAACGAAAGCAATAGCTTGTCACAGCCGATGTATGCTCTTCTTTCGGCAAATATCGGCTATCAGAAAGAAAATCTGTCGATACAACTGTTTGTCAGAAATATTGCAAACACGCAGTATCACACGTTCTATTTCAAGTCGATTTCGCGTGAGTTTTATTCCGACGGAACTCCTCGGACGATAGGTATCAATCTGAAATATTCAATTAGTAATTCATAAATTTTAACACAATGAAACATTTACAATTTTTTGCAACTCTGCTTATTGCAGGAACAGTATTCACAGCGTGTGGAAACGACGACAACAAAAAAGAAGATCCGAAACCAGAAACTGAAGTAACGGCAAATGGTTCGTATTTGGGAACACTGGTGGTTAACCTTAGCGATGGTACGACGTACACTCAGGAAGAAGTTTCTGTTGACTACAATGAAACCGACACGGCAGGCTACGTACTTACGCTCTATCAGGTTTCGTTCTCGCCAAGAATGCCAATGAAATTAGACTTGATAATTCCTAATGTGGAAAATAAAAACGAAAATGGAAAAACAACTTTGTCGGGAGATGGCATAATTCCATGGGCTATGGGTAAGGAATTTGAGCAATACACAATCACAAATCTTTCAGGTACGATAAATGATGGAACACTTTCTGTTTCAATGAATTGTGGGAGTTCTCCGATGGCATTTACAGGAGAAAAGAAATAAGCAATTATTCAACAAAAAAAATCCCGTATTGGATAGAGATTACCAATACGGGATTTTTTTTCAAATTTTTGATTTAAAACTTTCTATTTTTTAGATCCGTAACGACAAGGTTTTATTTTATTGAGTAGGGGAACTACCGCATTCATAATCAATATGGCAAACGACATTCCTTCTGGATATGCTCCAAATCTTCGAATAACGATTGTCAATACTCCGATACCGATACCAAATAGTATTTTGCCCAAACTTGTCATTGGCGATGTTGAATAGTCTGTCGCCATGAAAATTGCTCCGAGCATTGCACCTCCCGAACAGATGTGCAACAACGGGCTGGCATTCAGTTCAGGATTTACGGCATACATAATTCCCGATAGTATGAACATTGAGCCTAACACGCTCACAGGAATGTGCCACGTGATTGTTCTGGTACATAATAAATAGATTCCTCCAATCACAAGTGCCATAACGGAGATTTCCCCCAAACTACCACCGATATTACCGAAAATCATATCTTGTACTGTTGGTAAGTCAATGTCGGTGAGTATTTTACCGCTTTTTATGCTTTCTTTTATCAAACCGAGCGGCGTGGCGCCAGTCGTGCCGTCAACCGAATAATCCTGCACTTTTGTCCACGTTGTCATGTCGGCAGGGAACGAAACCAACAGGAATACACGACCAACCAGGGCCGGGTTGAAAATGTTGCATCCCAAACCGCCAAACGACATTTTTGCAATGCCGATAGCGACCAAACTACCAATAATAACCATCCATATCGGCAAGGTGTTTGGCAGGTTGAAGGAGAGAAGCACGCCCGTAATGATTGCCGAACAGTCTTTTATGGAATAGTCCTCGTTTTTGAACAACCATTTGTTTATGGTAAATTCAAAGAATACGCAGGAAATAACAGCCGTGAGCATTGAAATCAAGGCAGAAATGCCAAATACCACGATTGAAAATATACAAGCGGGAAGAAGGGCAATCAGTACGTTGCACATCAATTTTCGTGTGTTCGTATCTGATTGATAATGAGGAGATGGAGAAACTGTTAACATATCTCTAAATCTTTAAAGTTATTTCTTTTCTTGTTGTTGTGCTTTTGCAGCCTCTTCTTTTTTAATCATTTGCATAACGTTAGCCTTTCCTAATCGAATATAGTCGAGCAACGGTTTGTGTGCAGGGCAGGAGAACGAACAAGAGCCACATTCAAAACAGTCGCGGATGTTATGCTCGTTCAATTCTGCAATCATATTCTTTTTTGACAATGCATACAATAAATAGGGTTCCAATCCCATTGGACAGCCGTCAACGCAACGACCACAACGGATGCAGTTGCTTTCTTTCTTGCGATGGGCTTCTGCCTCGGTCATGCACAAAACGCCTGAAGAGCCTTTCATTATTGGAACCTCAAGGTTTTGGATTGCTTTTCCCATCATAGGACCGCCGGAAATGATTTTTGCCGTATTTTCGGGCATCCCGCCAACAGCTGCAAGCACATTTGCAGTGCTTGTTCCCATACGTACCAATAAATTCGACGGATTTGGCAGGGCAGTACCCGTAACCGTCACAACACGTTCAAACAACGGTTTGTTTTTCTCAACAGCCTCATATACGGCAAATGTCGTCGCCACGTTGCTCACAACGCAGCCGATAGAGCCAGGAAGTTGTCCCGACGGAACTTCGCGACCTGTCAATGCTTGAATGAGATGTTTTTCGCTTCCTTGCGGATATTTCACTTTAAGGGGCACAACTTCAATTCCGCTGAATTTTGCAGCGGTTTTGGTCATATTTTCTATTGCGTCGGGTTTGTTGTTTTCAATGCCGATTTTAGCAGT
>JAFZTG010000021.1 GCA_017618935.1 Bacteroidales bacterium
CGTATGGACAAAAATCTTGTTGAAATCCAAAAACGTGCCGCTGATGTAAACCGATATGTGCAAGCGTATGATTCACAGTCGGTTATTCCAGCCATCGAATTAGATATTGTATTGCAGAAAACACGGGAATTGTACGATTTGTTGTCGGAACTGAAACAGGTTGAACCCACCGAAAAAGTTGTTGAATCTGTTGAAAAAACTGTCGAGAAACCAGTGGAGGAACAAGCTCCTGCCGAGGAACAAATCATTGATGTTCTGTCAGTTAAAGACGAGCCTGTTCAGGAGGAACAAATCCCTGAACCAAAAGTAGAGGAGGTTTCTCAGCCTGAGCCAACGCCGAGCCTATTGAAGAACAAACAACAAAACGGGAACTTTTCACACCAAAACAAGTTACCGATTTGGGAACAAAATTGGGCAAAAAACCGATAGCGGAAATTATGGGCGCAATTGGCATAAACGACCGTGTACGCTACAGATACGTGTTGTTCAACCGCAATCAGGATTTGTTTGAAAACACAATTGCCGTGCTGAATGGATTACCAAATTTCTACGAAGCGATTGAATATTTGAAAAAAGAATTCGATTGGGATTTTGAAAGTACTGATGTTCAGGACTTTCTGGCAATAGTGGAACGAAGATATTTATAGTATGGGAAAATTGGTTGTCGTTCCGACTCCTGTCGGGAATATGCAAGATATGACATTTCGCGCAGTGGAAGTGCTGAAACAGGCTGACTTGATTCTTGCCGAAGACACCCGCACATCGGGCAATTTGCTGAAACATTTTGGCATAGAAACCCGTATGATGGCGCATCATAAATTCAACGAACACGCCACGCTCGACCGCACTCTCGACTGCATCCGCGAAAATTCACTCACTGCACTGATTTCGGATGCCGGCACACCTTCGATTTCCGACCCGGGATATTTAATCACAAAACATTGCATTGAAAACGACATCGAAGTGGAATGTTTGCCTGGAGCCACGGCATTTGTGCCAGCTCTTGTGATGAGCGGTTTCACAACCGACAGATTTTGTTTTGAAGGTTTCCTACCCCACAAAAAAGGCCGCCAAAGCCGTCTAATTGGGCTGAAGGACGAAACACGGACAATCATTTTTTATGAATCGCCCCACAGAATCATCAAAACGCTTACGCAAATTCAGGAATTTATCGGAGAACGAAATGTGGCGGTAGTGCGCGAAATATCAAAAGTGTACCAAGAAGTTGTGCGTGGCAGTATTCCAACCGTCATCAAGCATTTTCAGGAAAAACAACCCAAAGGAGAATTTGTGCTGCTGGTAGCTGGCAAAGAAGACACCATAAATCTCGAAGATGATGAAGAATAACTCTCAATCCTCAATTGTCAATTCTCAATCAATTGTAAACACCCACAGCCACGTATATGACAAAGCATTCGATTCCGACCGCGACGAAGTTATCCGCCGTGCGGTTTCAATGGGCGTGGAGAAAATGATTCTTCCCGACATTGACTCTTCGTCACGGAATCAGATGTTTGCCGTTGCGGAACAATATCCTGAACACTGTTTCCCAATGCTTGGCGTGCATCCAACCTCGGTAAACGAAAATTTCCAATCGGAACTTGACGCTTTTTTTGCGGAATTGCCGAAGCGGAACATTGTTGGCATTGGCGAGATTGGCATTGATTTGTATTGGGACAAAACATTTCTTGCCGAACAAATAGAGGTTTTTACACAGCAAGTTGCTGTGGCACAGGAACAAAATCTTCCGATTGTGATACATGTTCGGAAGGCGTTCAACGAAACATATCGCGAGCTTCGAAATTTGCCGAGCCAAAAATTTTCGGGCATTTTCCATTGTTTTCCTGGCTCGAAGGAAGAAGCATTTAAAGTTATTGAGATGGGCTTCCACATTGGCATAGGCGGCGTACTAACATTCAAAACTTCGCATTTGGACGAAGTGGTGAAGGCTGTTCCTCGCGACAAAATTGTGCTGGAAACCGACGACCCGTATCTTACGCCCGTTCCACATCGTGGCGAACGCAACGAACCCAGCTACGTGACGTTGGTTGCCGAAAAATTGGCTTCGATTTGGAATTGCTCGGTTGAGGAAGTTGCCGCCATCACGACCGAAAACGCATTGTCAATATTTGCCATCTGATGCCATCGATTTTCGAGACATATTTTTCCCGCTTCGAAGCGTTTGAAAAACGCATAAACGAGCCTGTAAGCAAGCAACTTGGCATAATTGTGACAATTCCGTGCTACTTTGAACCCGATATTCTGCACACAATCAATTCAATTTGTGCGTGCGAAAAGCCACATTGCGACGTGGAAATCCTTGTCGTGGTGAACCACGGCGAACACGCTTCAACTGAAGTGAAAACACAGAATCAAAAAACACTGGATGCCTTGAATACATTTTGCTTGAAATGCTCTTCTAAATCGTTGAAAATCATTCCAATAAAAGCATTCGACATACCACAAAAACAAGCTGGTGTGGGCTATGCCCGCAAGGTAGCGATGGACGAAGCCACGCATCGTTTTGCCCAAAACAACAATCCAAACGGCATAATCGTGTCGTGTGACGCCGATACGCTGGTGGCACCAAATTATTTAGTTGCCATCGAAGAATTTTATCAAAAGAACGCAAACATTGACGCGGCAACCATCGCATTCGCACATCAATCAACTGAAAATGAGGCTATTCTGCAATACGAACTCTATATGCGCTATTATGTGGAACAACTGAAACGAATCGGTTTCCCGTATGCGTTCCACACGGTTGGGTCGTGTTTTTCCGTTCGCGCAAAAACCTATTGCCGACAAGGCGGTATGAACAAACGGCAGGCTGGCGAAGATTTTTATTTTTTGCAAAAAGTATTTCAAACCGAAACAGTTGGTGAAATAAACACCACGCTTGTGATGCCCTCGTCGCGAACATCGAACCGAGTGCCGTTTGGCACAGGAACCGCAGTCGCCACGTTGCAACAAAACGGGCAGAATTTGCTGACGTATCCAATGGAAAGTTTTGATGTTTTGCAGGATTTCTTTTCAAAAATTCCACTCTTTCAAAACTGCGGGGAACAGGAACTTAGGGAGACCTACAACTCATTGAATACTTGTTTCCAGAAATTTTTACACTTCGACGATTTTAAACAGAAAATTATTGAATTTCAGCATAATACAGCATCCGATGAACAATTCCGAAAACGATTTTTCCAATGGTTCAATGGATTTTTGGTATTTAAATTTTTGAATTTCTCTTGTCAGAATGGATTTCAAAAACGTTCCGTTGTTGAAGTTGCCAAACAGTTGATTCATAGCGAGAAATCATCAACTTTTGATGTATTGCGTGACTATCGGCGGTTGCAACACGTGGTTGTGTAAACCACAGAAATTGTTATTTTCGTGGCATAAAACAGCAAAAAATGATAATAGAACCAGAAAACGACCCTATGGGACAAGCAATTTCGGACTTTTTCAACCATAGGAAATTGGCGAAATTGCTGTCGGCTACGCAATACACCACCGAGGAGGAATTTCCCGTACCGTATTTGTTCCGCATGTGGGACGAAATGCCCAAAATGGAGCAACAGGCGCTCTCGTTGGCTAACGGCAGCATTCTTGATGTAGGAGCGGCAGCGGGTTGCCATTCATTGTATTTGCAGAGTCAAGGGAAAACAGTAACTGCGGTTGAAAATTCCCGTTTGTCGGTGGAAGTGATGAAGGCGCGTGGCGTGCAAAACATTGAGGAACAGGATTTTTACGACTTGCAAGGACAAAAATTCGACACACTGCTATTTCTTATGAACGGCATCGGCATTTGCGGTTCTATTGCCGGTTTGCCGCGATTTTTCTCACAATGCAAAAATTTACTGAATCCGAACGGACAAATTTTGTTCGATTCGTCGGATTTGATTTATATGTTTACCGACGACGACGGCTCGTGGTGTATCGACCTAAACGGCGATTACTACGGCGAAGTGGTGTATTCCATGCGCTATCGGCGGATTAAGGCAACGCCTTTCCCGTGGCTGTATGTGGATTTTGCAACCATTTCGTTTTACGCCGAACAAAACGGATTCGCCTGCGAAATGATTTTGGAAGGCGACCATTATGATTATCTGGCACGGCTGACGATGAAATAAAAAAAGCATCCCGAAACCGAGATGCTTTCACAATAGTATAATGAGCAAAATGTTATACTAACGAACGAATCAATTGTTCTTTGTCGCCCGGCAACAAGTCCATCATAGGAACTTCAGGCATTGTGTATGCTCCTGGTTGCTGTTTGAACGTGGCACGGATAGAACCAACCAAAATCTGAGCAGTAAGAGCCGGGTTGTTGATTGTCATTTCGAATTTGAAACGTTGGTTTTGTGTTTTTCCCGACACGCCTTTTCTTTCCAACAAAACGCCGTGTCCCATATCGCGGCAGTTGTCAACGCTGTCAACAGGAATCACGTGAAGTTCGTCGTGAGCAAAATAGTCGTCAGCTTTCAGTTCGTCGTACACTTGTTGAGCAGTGAAACCGTCTTCCAATTCCACATAAACCATACGGCTGTGAACGCCAGCACCTTGTGGCATTGTCATTGAAAGAGCATTTTTCACACCTTTTTTAGAACGTGCAACCACCGAGTGTCCCATACTCATACCCGGACCGAAGTTTGTCCACGTAAGACCTTTAGGAGCAGCGGCCTGCAACAACGTACGAATCACAGAATCGCTTCCTGGGTCCCACCCAGCCGAAATAATTGCCACCGACTTGTTTGCTTTTGCAACCGCGCCAAGCGATTCGTGCAAATCCCAAATATTTCCGTGAATGTCGAAACTGTCGGCTGTGTTGATGCCCATTGCAAGATATTTCTTCGCATTTTCCTCAACGCTACGGCTTGGAGTGGCAAGAATCACACCGTCAACTTTTCCAAGCTCCTTTATATCGGTTACCACTTTGTAGGGAGTCAATTCCAAAGGCATTTCACCCGAAACCGAGCGACGGACAACGCCCGCAATTTCCATATCTGGAGCAACTTCCAACGCTTCCAACACGTATTTTCCAATGTTTCCGTATCCTATAATTGCTATTCTTTTCATAACACTTAATTTTTGATTAACAAAAGTAAAAATATCTGTCAATTCAAATTTATAGGCACAGATTTTTTTGTCCCCAACACGTGAATTTTAGTATTTTACTCATTTGGAATAAGTGAATTACGTAAAATGACATACAAAAAAGTGGAGAATTACTCTCCACTTTCGTTTCTCAACTAATTACGGTATTTATTGTATCGAAACACCAACCATTTCCCCGTTGACTACTACAAAATACACGCCTATCTTTAGGTTTGCATTTGCAATTTTTTGTCCGGAAACGGTTACTACGAATGCTGGAGCCTCACCGTCCACAATGATTTGACGGTTGGCAATCGTAACCGATGAAGTATTGGAAACCTCGGTGATTGCAGTAGCATCAGTTTCTCCGCTGTCACCAGAAGCGCCTTCTTTTGTGGTAAACTCACCTTCGTATTCTTTAAGCACAATCTTGTTGTTGTCAAGGGCTTTGAAGTTGTAACCATACGATGTTCCTTCCGAAAGTCCTGTTACGGTAAACTGATATGCCAAAACATCCGATTTGAGTTCACCATCCGCAGCATCTGAAAAATCTATATTTGCCAACTGTCCTTGCGCATTGAACGTAAGCGAACAGACAGTTTCTCCATGGTGTTTAATAGTAAGTGTGTAAGATTCAGCACCTTCGTTGATTGGCATTGTAAAAAATGCTTCTGCCCGTTCTGCCTCAACAATTACTTCGTCGTCTGCAACCACATAGTCATCTTCCGAAATTATTCCATCTGGAACTTGATATTTTGGTTTATCGGTCATATCAACAGAAATGCTGGCGTTTTCGAAATACAATGCCGTGGCATTTTCCGCAGATTCCGCCAAAATACAATCTCTCATATATGGGAAAATCAGAAACCCTTCGTTATCGTATTTTATGAAATTGGTCTTATTCAACGGGAATGAAAAATGAGCGGTTACAACATCCCCACTTTGGACATTTTCGGCAAAAGCGATTGCTTCAGACGTTGCCAGCGGAGAAGTAAGCAGATTTTCATATGAATATTCTGTCAACATATAAGAGATTTTTTCCATGTCGGCAAGGGCTTTCCCCGTAAACGAAACGTTTACGAAAGCAGACGAATACACATCGCCAAAAGTTACATTACTTTCTGTAGCCGACTGGTATTGATAGCTATCCAACCCTTCAAGTTGTTTTTCGTAAGTTACAACCATCGGATTTTCAACTTCAACTGTTTCGGAGAACAATATGTTCATGGTTGCATCGGAAATCGTAAAAGGTTCTTCAGCATTGAAGCCTTCGTCGGAAGATTTTCCGTCATACGTAAACCCCAAAACCAATTCTGCTGCTGTCAAACCTCCTTCTACTTCTACACCACTTTTTGAAGTAGTAACATTATCAAGGAAAATAACGCCTTCCAAAACAAACGGTTCTCCTTTCGTTACTGGAACTTCCAGCCATGTTTTCGACAACAATGTAAACCAATCGGTTTCTTCACGGCTGTCGGCAATTGCCATGTGTGCACGACCTGTGTTGTTTGCAACGCCCGTGATTCTTACAAGGAACCCTTGTCCCACCTGCGGAGTCCAATCCCGACTTCCAGTTGCTGCTTCCACTGCGTCAATCAAAACACTTCTGCAGCTCGCCTGCCACTGAACAGACGTCCACGCATCATCATACATTCCATACGGATTGTATTTAATCTGAATTTCTTTTGCTTCAGCATTGAATTGCCAAGAATTTTGCGAAAAAGCGGCAATTCCCATCAGCGACATTGCCACAAATAAAAATACTTTTTTCATAATACTGTGTTTTTATAAGTTACTACTATACAATTATTTACTAAATCCGTTGATTCACAAATATACATTTTTTCGCCTTGTTTTACTTATATAGTCCTAAAAAAGTCAAAAGACTGCACAGCTACCGAAAATTTTATCTCATTATTTCACCCTCTCCACTCCTTCATGCGTAAAGAACTCGCCAAATTCTATTTCTTTATAAAGGTTTTCTTATAAACGACCTCATTGTTCTTAATAGTGATTATATAAACCCCATTAGAATAGTGCAAAACGTTGATAGGCGTTTCTTTATCTGTACTTGTTATTTCTTCGATTTTATTTCCAGAAAAATCGTTTATTGTAATTATTAAACCTTTATTACCTATTTCATTATTAAATCTCACTGTAATCTCGTCTTTTGTAGGATTAGGGAATAATACAACTGGGATTATATCTTTCTCTATGTCATTAATGATTTCCTCAGTGTTTTCATCACTAAATGATTTTAACACCACCATTTCATTTACAAATAAATCCGATGACTCGTTTTGAATTTCTCTATTATTTTCACAAGACACAAAAGGTCCTGCTTTTGCCTGAACGACACCTGTTGAAGTTGGCTTTATACTTGTTTCTGTATTGAACACGATTTCATCTCCAGCCCGTAATTCTACATCGGAATTGCCTTGCACCGTAAAATCGGACAGAACAAGTTTTTCTAAGGCAGTACGATTATACGTAGTGTTATTGATGGTTTTATTTGATACATATACAATAGGTGCACTATCGTCATAAACTATATATTTAAACCAGACATCTCCACTTGGTATATACGTCTGACTTCCATTCCCTGTAACAATCTTATATTTCCATGTTTTTAGATCTGCAGATGTATGTGTGACATTCGTAATGCTGTAATAATTATTCCCCTGGTTAGGACTTGCGGCAGAAAAACCATTTGTGGAAACTTGTATTATAGGATTTTCTGTATAAGGAAATGTTATCGTTTTTGTGACTTCATATCTTTGAACAGAATACGTACTTGATGCCAATCCCGTGCATCTGCCGTTAGATAAAGACCATTGATAAATAGATGTTGCTTGTCCAACAATTCCAGTTTCTTGATTTTCATAAAATAAGCCCAATGCCATTAATAGAGCCTTATATGCATTTATTCTTCCATAACCAACTTCTTGATTCCAAAATCCGTATGTTGAATTACAATATTTATAGTTTGGCAGTTTGTCACAACTTTTACAAAGAATAGCACGTGCTTCTGTAGCGGTCAAGCAGGGATTTAATGATAATATCAAGGCAAGAACTCCTGCCGCATGAGGGCATGCCGCCGAAGTCCCAGAAAAATCAGAGTCATATCCATTTCCTATACTTGGAAATGTCGTGGTGTAGATATCAACACCGGGAGCAACTACATCAATATCATTTCCATAATTGGAAAAATCACAACGATAGTCACTGCGTGACGATGCGCCAACAGCTATTGTATTCGACAGATTCGCAGGGAAATAAACAGACGATTCATTATGATTACCTGTACTAACAGTTACAATACTCCCCAATCCATTACGACCATATGTAACGGCATTATTTATCGCAGACGTAATATTGGAAATAGAATAATCATTCCCCCATGAAAAGGAAATTACGTCTGCTCCGTTTTGCCATGCCCAATTAAATCCATCTGCAATCCATGTACTTTCCCAATATGAAAATCCTGCATTTCGAATTGTGCGAACAGATAATAGTTTGCATTCAGGGGCAACGCCTGCAATACCAATATTGTTATTTCTACTTGCTCCAATAATTCCAGCACATTGAGTTCCGTGAACGTCATCTGGAATACAGTCGCCATCATCAGTTGCATCATAACATTGATAAACATCCAAATCTGGATGGTTTAAGGCAATCCCCTCATCTATTATCGCAACTTTTATGTTTTCTGACCCATTGGTAATTGTCCATGCTTGACACATACTAATGTCCGCACCAATCGTCCCACCATTCTGCCCGTAATTAGATAAATTCCATTGCTGTAAGAAATAAGCATCATTCGCACATTGTTTTGCTCCAAAACCACAAAATGATGGCTCTGAAAAATCAAATAGACCTGTTTCATAAAAGAAATTTGCCATTTCCAACGTATTTCCTTTCGATTTTTTGTCTACACATAAGACAAAAACATTTGGATCTAATGCGTTTTGTTCTAAAATTTGAGTGTTAGTTTCTTTTGCAACCTTCTCTAATTCCAATACGTCACCCAAAGAAAACAATTTCACCACAAATTTATTTGTTATCCCCACATCCGCATTCTCCGTTTCGTGTTTATAAAAACAATTGGCGATTTCAATTTCTTTTGATTTATTCGATAATTCCAGTATTTCATTTGTTTGCAGAGTTAAGTTATCATTTTTGGCAATGACAAAACCACTTTTACTTTCAAACTCTATAAGAAAATCAGGATATATTTCATGTAACAGTTCGGAAAGTTGTTGATTTTCTGTTAGTCCCTGTACGAATTTTATATAAAATCGTTCATTACTTGGGTTTAAAAGCACTTTTTCTCCTTCATAGAAATAATATGTTTCTTGTGCAAAAGAAATAGTGTTTATTAACAAAAAAAGAAAGAAGAATTGTTTTTTCATATTACTAAAATTTTACACCAACACCAAATTTTACTTCATGATGATAAATACAAAGTTCTTGATTAGGACGATACTCTTGCGTCATAAAAGGTCCTAAAAGGACGGATCCGTTTAAATTGGGACGATAATAATCATAAGAAAGAAATAAAAGATAACGGGAAATCATATAGTCTATTTTAGCCCCCAAGCTATATACTTTTGCTCGTTCTTTTAACACAATAGGAAGGTCGTCAACATACCATCCAACCCCGATTTGTCCGCAAGGATAAAACGATAGTCCATTGCATATTTTTATTTCGTAGTCAATATTAAATGTAACGGAGTTTGTGATGATTTTTGGATAGTATTGATACCTTGAATTCTCTTTTTCAACGTGCAATGTATGGTTGTATAGCGAATGTTGGTATAACAATCCTACCTGAAGTCCCTTCCAAATGTTTCTTGAATAAGAAATATCTATAGATGGGCTGAATTTTTCCACATCGGAAATAATCGACCCGAATGCCATTCTAACACTATTTTTCAACGTATCTTGTGCATAAGATGACATACACAAAAACAATACACTAACAAAAACAATACACTTTTTCATTGATTTATTCGCATTTTAATTCCTCTATCTGTTTCTGCAAATCTATAATATATAAGGTCAATTCTTCAATTTTTTGAAGGAGAAGATTATCCATTTCGCCAACTTTATAGCCATTTTCTTTGAATTCCTTTGCAGATGGCACATCAGGCAAATGTTTGTTTTCGGTAACGAATGCTTCCACCTCTGAAAGTGGTTTTAGGTTATAGTTTGCTTCAAATACAAAATCTGAGGAAGGGACATCCGCCATTACTTTGAGCTCTTCGCAAAGTATGCCGCTATTTACGGCTAATCTATAAGTGTCATTTATAGTTGCTCCGTTTATAGATACCTTACCTCCATATACATTCCCTGAAAAAGAAGCATTTGATGCTTTTACATAATTTGTCGCTTTTATATTTTGTGCCACCACGGAATCCGATGTAATAATTTTCCCATTACTTGATAAGATTCCTTGATAATTATAAATCAGGTAAAATCCATCACCATATGGACTTCCTGTTTGAAAATTAAAGGTTCCATGACCAATTGTAGTACTATTTGATGGAGAAGGTACATGTCGACTCATATGGATACCATCCCATTCTATACTTACCCATTCCCACTTCCAATCACTATTATTATATCTATATACTTTAAAACTCGAAGGCGACCATTCCGAAAACGGGACACCAGTTGTTGTTGGCATCATTTTAGTTACCCCATACCGATAAATTGTGTCAGAAGTTGTTGAACTTCCAGCCCATTGCTGTGCATGTGCCA
>JAFZTG010000199.1 GCA_017618935.1 Bacteroidales bacterium
ATGAGTCCCAATGTGTCAAGAATCTCTCCTACATAATAATTCAGTTTTTTAGGATCTTGTATTGTAATTGACTGCAATGTTGCTGGAATAGAATCTGGTTGTTGAATGTTTTGCGTATCGGATGATGATTGAATAATAACGGTGACAGAACCATATTTTGCCTTTTTACCGTTGCCTACATCGAATCCTTCCCATACTTCACCATCTAGAAAGGATGCCTCCATCTTCCATATATAGGAATCTGTTTTCACGTAGTTGCCATTTTGTTTTCCATCCCAAAAACCTACAAATTCGCCATTCTCCACTTTGTTTGACGACCAAATCTCTGTACCCCATTTATCATATACAGAAATTATGCATGCAGCTAAATTCGTGCCAATCGGTTTAAAGGTATTTTTGGTTGCATCGTCGCTTTGTGGCAAAAAAGCGTTTGGGATAGACAACGTATTTTCAACGACTTGTGCTAAAGCAACAAGATTTATGAGGATGGTCATAAAAAAAGCAAAATATCTTTTCATCTTGTACGATGTTGAATACAAAGAAATTAAAAATCTTCTACAAAGATAGTATTTATTTTGCAACCAAGAACACGCAATAGGTAATCTTTCAGTACAGAATTTGCCCATTGACGAAAATGAGTGCCTTGTCGTGATTTAACACGGTAACCAACCGATATTATTACGTCTAAATTATAGTATATCGTATCGTAACTTTGATCACCATCAACCCCCATGTGTGCAAATTTTGCACATGTGATAGCTTCCTGTAACTTAGGGCTGTCACATTGTGGCAGCCCTTGAATTGAGTTTATAAAAACAAGACCGCGGCACACCTCGTCTCTACAGGATTAAATATTCTACTTCTTTGAAATAATATGTCCGTTCTCGGCCTGTAGAGTCAATTATATGCAGCTTTCCATCGTTTGCCACCGACGTGATTGTTCCTATAAATTTGCCGTCTTTGTCCTTGAAGGCGGCTTGGCGGTCTTTCAAATATAAATGATTGAGATATTCGTCTTGAATAGTTTTGTTGTTTTGGGGAATTTGCGAATACAGTGAATCAAGTTCTTTTAGGAATAAAAGTAATAACTCATTGATATTTAATTCTTTATGAAGAATATTTTTGAGGGAAACGGGATTGACCGCTCCCACAAATTCTTCCTGATTCACGTTCAAACCAATGCCAATAATCGATGATGCGATTTGTTTTCCGTTTAAAAGATTTTCAATTAAAATGCCGGCAATTTTTTTGTCACCGACATACAAGTCGTTCGGCCACTTGATGGCAACATTGTCGCAAAACAGCGACACGGTTCGAAACAGTGCCAACGAAACACATTGCGATAGAATGAATTGATTGTTTGCTGAAATTTGCGTAGGGTGCAAAATCACCGAAAACAAAAGATTTTTCCCGCTGTCGGCAACCCAGTGATTGCCAATCTGACCACGTCCTTTTGTCTGAAAATCAGCACGAATCACGGTAAATTCCGGCACGGTTTCCGTTCGTGCCAATTCAAGGGCATAATCGTTTGTCGAAGAAATTTCTTTTAATTCAATGATATTGTTGTATCTTTCCACCGCAAAAAAATAAAATTATGAAACGTATTCTTTCAATTCTGTCCTTGTTGTTCATTGCGCAAAGCATTTTTGCACAAGAAGTGAAAATCACAGGCAAACTTATAAAATATCAGGCAACTGGCAATGATTCTATCACGTTACAAATAAATTCTTCGCCACAAGATCCCATTATTTTGAAATCAGCCATTTCAAAAAAGGGAGATTTCAGTTTCAAATATACCGAAATTTCAACGAATTATTGCGAATTGTACTTTACGCCTAGTGACAAGGCGCCGTTATTTTTGTCGTCTGGCGATGATGTGACGATTTCGGCAGAGGCAAATTCAATCAATCGGACAATATCGGTGAAAGGTTCGGCACAAACTGATGCATTCTTGAAAAATATCCGTACCATTACATCGTATCAGACTGAAATAGAGAATCAAAGGAAGATTTTTGAGTACAAAAGCGATTCTATAGAAAAGGCGAAACAGCATGCGATTGAGAAATCCATACGTCAGAATCCGTATATGCTGAGCAACTTGGGCGTTCTTTCCGTTTTGCCGATTGAGAAATACTCCGAAGTCTATCAAATGGTTGACACGGCGCTGATGGCTGTTTATCCTGCCAACGCCTTCGTGATGGATTTCCATGAAAGTTTGCAAAAAACAATGGTTTTGCGTGAAGGTTCTGAAATCACAAACATTGTCTTGTCTGACGCAAACGGCACGCAAATCAGTCTTGAATCGTTGCGTGGCAAGGTTGTGTTGGTAGATTTCTGGGCAAGTTGGTGTCGTCCGTGTCGTATGGAGATCCCGAATTTCAAAAAAATGTATGACACGTATCATCAGGCGGGTTTTGAAATTTATTCCGTTTCGGTTGACAATGATGTTATGGCTTGGAAACGTGCACTGGAACAAGAAAAAATGCCGTGGCCGAATGTCCGCGATGACCAAAAAGTGTATAGCACTTTATTCAATGTGGCTTCCATTCCGTTTACCATTCTGATTGACAAAGAAGGAAAAATCGTTGCCAAAGGTCTTCGTGGACCCGATTTGAGCGATGCAATCAATAAGACGCTGAGCAAGTAACATTGTTTCTGTTGTGCCATATATTTGCTTATAACTCCATAAGATTGAGGTATTTGTGTCCTATTCTTTTTTTTGATGGAGCAATTGAAAAAATGCAAAGCAATTGCTAATAACTTGTGCAATTCTTTTGTGAAAATGCTCTAAAAAATACGAGAGCTTCACTAACTTTGGGGGCGTTTAAAGTGGTCTTTTAATCAAGCATTCAAATGAAGAGAATACTCGCTTCCCTTGTTGTAGCATGTTGCTGTTTGATGGCATTCGCCCAAAATGCGAAGCTGTCACGTGAGGAATATATTCAGAAATATGCCCAACTTGCCGTTATGGAAATGCAAAGAACGGGTATTCCTGCAAGCATCACCTTGGCTCAGGCGTGTCTGGAGTCAAGCAATGGCAATAGTGACTTGGCAATCGCGTCGAACAATCATTTTGGCATAAAATGTCACAGTAGTTGGCAAGGCAAACGCATTTATCACGACGATGATGCCAAAGGAGAATGTTTCCGTGTGTATAACGAAGTATATGATTCGTACATCGACCACTCGAATTTTCTTCGCAACGGACAACGATATGCGTTTTTGTTTGAATTTGACAAAAATGACTATGCTTCGTGGGCATACGGATTGAAACGTGCCGGATATGCCACAAATCCTGAATATCCCAAATTGTTGATAAAAATCATCGAGGATTTTCAGCTGCAAAAATACGACACGATGACGCCCGAACAGTTCAAGGAAAAATCAAAGAAAGAAAAGGAACCCGAAGAACTTGTCGTAAAAGGAGACGCACCAAAGTCAACTATTGCTCCGCCAACGCCGTGGACCAACGAGCCGATTGCCACGAAACACAATACCAAAGTGTATAAGAACAACGGGAAAAAATTCGTGATTTTGCAGAAAAACGAGACAATTTTCCAGATTTCACGACGTTTTGGTATTCCAATGTGGAAATTGTATGCTTGCAACGATTTCAAGGCAGGACAGGATTTGAAGGAAGGCACGATGGTTTACATAGAACAAAAATCCATGCGTGCCGACAGCAAATATATGACGCATACTGTTCGTGCCGGTGAGACGTTCTATACCATTTCGCAATTGTACGGAATGCAGGCAAATCGCTTGGCAAAAATCAACAAAGCCGATGTTGACAATACTTTGGAAGAGGGGACAAATATTTATGTGAGGAAATATGTATTTAAAACGGAATAATTTTATTTTTGTTCGGAGTCAAAAATCAATATAATGAGTGCAGATAAAAAAATCAAATCAGCGTTAATTTCAGTCTATCACAAGGACGGCTTGGATAGCATCGTACTGAAATTGAAAGAATTAGGCATAACGTTTTATTCAACGGGTGGAACGCAGACGTTCTTGGAAAGTTTGGGATGTACGGTTACCCCAGTTGAGAGTTTAACCTCATATCCGTCAATTCTCGGCGGTCGTGTAAAAACGCTTCATCCGAAAGTTTTCGGAGGAATTTTGGCTCGTCGCGACAACGAGGGCGACAAGGCACAAATGGCTCAATACCAAATCCCAGAAATTGACTTGGTGATTGTTGACTTGTATCCATTTGAACAAACGGTTGCTTCGGGTGCGGCAGAACAAGACATTATCGAAAAAATCGACATCGGCGGAATTTCTTTGATTCGCGCAGCAGCAAAGAATTTCAAGGATGTGATTATCGTTGCTTCAAAACAACAATATGGCAAACTTGATACGTTGCTTGCCGAGAAAAAAGGTGTTAGTTCAATCGAAGATAGAAAAAGTTTCGCATGCGATGCATTCAACGTTTCTTCGCACTACGATTCTGCTATTTTCAACTATTTCAACCAAGGTAACGAGGGCACTGAAAAAATCAGCCTGACAAACGGCAAAGTGCTTCGTTATGGTGAAAATCCTCACCAAAAGGCAGTATTCTATCAATTTGCCAATACAAAATTGGAACATACGTTGGCAAATTCTCCTTGTTTGCAAGGCAAAGAAATTTCCTACAACAACATGCTTGATGCCGATGCTGCTTGGAAATCGGCGAGCGATGCTTACAATTCGGTGGAAAACGTTCCGAACAAAGTGGCAGTTTCTGTCGTAAAGCACTTGAATCCTTGCGGATTGGCAGTGGCAAGCACTCCGATGCGTGCGTTGGAATTGGCTTGGGCTGGTGACCCAGTGAGCGCATACGGCGGTATCGTTTGCTTCACAAGCGAAGTAGATGCCGAAATCGCAAATTGGTTTACTGGCAAATTCATCGAAATTATGATTGCTCCTTCTTATACCGACGAGGCAAAAGAAATTTTGGCAAAGAAGAAAAATCTTCGTGTTCTTGTTACTCCGGTAAAACCAGCAATCACGGGCGAAAAATTGTATCGTTCCGTAAACGGTGGTCTTTTGGTACAAGACGAAGACGAAGGTATGGATACTGAATACAAACCAGTTACAGGTAAGACATTCAGCGAAAAGCAATTGGATTTGGCTAAATTCGGAACGCAGGATTGCAAATACTTGAAGAGCAACTCTATGTCGCTTGTTTCACAAGCAGAAGACGGCTCTTATTGGTTGACAGGTGCGGGAATGGGCCAGCCAAACCGTATCGACAGTTTGCAACGATTGACTATCCCACGTTTCAATTTGAAACAAGGATGTAAAATCGAGGATTCTGTATTGATTTCAGATGCATTCTTCCCATTCAAGGACAGTGTGGAAGCATGCAACGAATTTGGTATAAAATACATCGTTCAGCCAGGCGGAAGCATTCGCGACGAGGAAGTTATCGACGCATGCAACGAATTTGGCATAGCAATGGTGTTCACAGGTAGAAGACATTTTAAACATTAATAGATAAAATTTAAGGAAATGGGACTTTTTTCGTTTCTCTCACAAGAGATAGCAATAGATTTAGGAACAGCGAACACCATCATCATACAAGATGACAAGGTTGTTGTTGATGAACCGAGTGTTGTTGCATTAGACGCACACACATCGGAAACGGTGGCGATTGGAAATCAGGCACGTCCGATGATGGGACGTGTTCACCCTGGCATTCGAGTTGTTCGCCCGATGAAAGACGGTGTGATTGCCGACTTTAAGTGTGCGGAGATTATGATTCGCGAAATGATTAAGATGATGGAAAAGAAAAATCACTTCTTCTCTCCGTCGTTGAAAATCGTGGTTTGTATTCCTTCGGGCTGTACTGAAGTTGAGCTTCGTGCCGTTCGCGACTCTGCTGAAAACGCTGGTGGTCGTGAGGTTTACATGATTCATGAACCGATGGCTGCCGCTATTGGTATTGGCTTGGATGTGGAAGCCGCACAAGGAAATATGATTGTTGACATAGGTGGTGGTACTACTGAAATCGCTGTGATTGCGTTGGGTGGTATTGTGTGCGACAAGTCAATCAAAGTTGCCGGTGACGTGTTTACTTCAAAGATTCAAGAATTTATTCGTTCAGAGTTCAATATTAAGATTGGAGAAAGAACTGCCGAGGAAATCAAGATGAGCGTTGGTGCTGCAATTCCTGATTTGGTAAATCCACCTTCGGAATATACCGTTTGTGGTCCTCACATGGTGAATGCCATTCCTTGTGAACAGGTGATTACTCACGCTGCTATCGCCGCTTGTTTGGACGAGCCATTGACGCAAATTGAAAATGCCGTACAATCAGCATTGGAGAATACGCCTCCAGAATTGTATTCCGATATTGTGAGCAACGGTATTTGGTTAACAGGTGGTGGAGCTTTGTTGCGTGGTTTGGCAGAAAGACTTCAACGTAGAACAGGTATTCGTTTCAAAGTTGCCGAAGATCCGCTACATTCTGTGGCTCATGGTACAGGTATCGCTTTGAAGAATATTGATAAATTCCAATTCTTGATTCGTTAATGATTTTTACTAATGAGGAATCTATTTGCGTTTATCGAGAAGTATAGTTTTTTGTTGCTTTTTTTGTTACTGCAGATAGTTTCTTTCATTTTTATTGTCAATTTCAACGAACCGCAGAAAAGTCGTTTCGGTGCTGTATCTACAGCATTCCAAGGCCGTATTTATTCAGTAACGCAAAAAATCACCCGTTACTTTAATTTGGTTGAGGCGAACGAGCGTCTTGTCGAAGAAAACCGACGATTGTACGAGAATCAGATTTTCTCGCAATATGATCA
>JAFZTG010000200.1 GCA_017618935.1 Bacteroidales bacterium
ACATGAAAATAGCCGACATTGACGGAAGCAACATTTTTGACCTGCCGTTAGACCAATATGTCACTACATATTCAACAGGTATGAAAAAGAAACTTGCGCTACTGGCAGTTCTTTTGCAGAGAAACGAATGTTTTATGCTCGACGAGCCTTTCAACGGAATTGACATCAACGGCAGCATTATGTTGACCGAGATACTATTAAAACTAAAGCAATTAAACAAGACAGTAATTTTATCGTCGCACATTTTTTCAACACTAAGCGACACCTGCGATGAAATCCATATTCTGCGGAATGGCGAATTTGTGGAAATTGTTGAGCGAGAATACTTTGACAGGCTTGAAAGCCAAATGAGACAGTCTGCTGTAATAGAAAGAATTGGAAAATTGGAACTGAAATAATTTTTGGGGATTACTAATCACACCGATAGCGTAATAAACACTCGCCACAAACCTTCGGAAGTGCATCGCCTAATAAAATGCTAATCCTTATTCGTCAACAAAACGTGCGAGACACACTAAATATTCGTCATAAAAATGTGGAAGGTGTATGAAATTTTCGTCAAGTTTTTTGGCAAATTACTGAAAATCAATTATCGTTTGTTAAGTTGTGCGTTGTCACAATTTTTGCATGCTCACGCGGCAAAAATATGCGCCAACGCAACAACACGTGCATATTATTCTATAAATATACAACCTCTCCGAGGTTGATTTGTTTTTCCCAAAAGCATATGCATTTTGCTGTTAATAATATAACCAATGTGGCACACAGAGTTCTGCGTAAAATGCTTGGTGCTTTTGCGAACAACAATAAATACCACTAACAAAAAAGCCGACAAAACTGCCGGCTTTTCCATTGAATAAATTTTAGTTCTATCTCTTAATGTCCATCTCCTTAATCAGGTTCTGCGCATTTGCGTACTTGTCGATGATGAACAAAGCGTATCTTACATCCAAGCAGATGCATCTCTGCAGGTTTTCCTCGAAGTCGATGTCGCCCGACATTGCCTCGCTGTTGCCATCGAAAGCAAGACCGATAAGTTCGCCTTTTCCGTTGATGACAGGACTGCCTGAATTTCCTCCTGTAATGTCATTGTTGGTAATGAAGCAAGTAGGAACTTCGCCATCCTTGTTTACATACGGACCAAAATCCTTGTCCTTGTAAAGCTGTTTCAACTTTTCGGGAACAATAAATTCAGAACTTTCTGGATTTTCCTTTTCCATCACGCCCTTCAAAGTAGTATAGTAGTCGTAGAAAACGCCATCGCGTGGTACGTAGCTCTTTACATTTCCGTAAGTCATCCTTATGGTTGAGTTGGCGTCTGGAGCAAAGTTTTTGCCTTCGTTCATGGCAAGTACACCTTCTATGAAAATGCGGTTGTTGCGCTCGAGGTCAACCGAAAGGTCGTTGTATTCGATGGAAACCGTCCTATACACGTCAATTATGTCGTTGCCCATTTGCAAAACAAGGTCTTTTGTAAATGCCGAACCCGATGGTTTGTTGAGGAAGTTTGTGAATTTTTCCTCGGTAGAGAAAATCGACTTCGAGAAAGCATCGTCGACGTATTTTTC
>JAFZTG010000201.1 GCA_017618935.1 Bacteroidales bacterium
ATAAAGGCTAAGGTTCCCGATGCTCATATCTTCACGGAAAATGCAGCAATGCAACAAGATTATAATGAACAAAAGAAAGTTTATACAGCAGAAGTAGAAGAAAAATAATGAATGTTTTATTGTTAGGTTCAGGCGGACGCGAACACGCGTTGGCATGGAAAATTGCTCAAAGTCCTTTATTAGATAAACTCTACATCGCGCCAGGAAATGCTGGTACGGCACAAGTAGGAACTAATTTGCCTATTTCGGCAACGGCGTTTGATGAGATAAAGAAAGCCGTTAAGGAATATTCCATAAATCTTGTTGTTGTCGGTCCTGAAGACCCGCTTGTAAAAGGCGTTCACGACTTTTTCCTAAACGATGAGGAACTGAAGTCAATTCCTGTGATTGGTCCTCAAAAATATGCGGCAACGTTGGAAGGCAGCAAGGAATTTGCCAAGGCATTCATGAATCGTCACAATATTCCTACTGCAAAACATTTCACGGTAACAGCCGAAAATCTTCAAGAGGGCTTCGATTTTCTTGCAAAGCAAACTGCTCCGTACGTGTTGAAAGCAGACGGACTGGCAGCTGGCAAAGGTGTGCTGATTCTGAATGACTTGAATGAGGCTAAGTCGGAATTGGAAAATATGCTTAACGGCAAATTTGGCGCGGCAAGCAAGACAGTTGTGCTTGAAGAATGTTTGAAAGGCATTGAAATGTCGGTATTTGTCCTTACCGATGGCGAAGGGTATGTGATTCTGCCAGAGGCGAAGGATTATAAACGAGTGGGAGAGCACGATACTGGCTTGAACACGGGTGGTATGGGGGCTGTTTCGCCAGTTCCATTCGCAGACAAAAAATTAATGGAAAGAATTGAGAATGAAATCATTAAACCTACTATTGCAGGTTTGAAGGAAGACAATATTCCTTATTGCGGTTTCATTTTCTTTGGCTTGATGAACGACAACGGAACGCCGAAAGTTATCGAATATAACGTTCGTATGGGCGATCCGGAAACCGAGGTTGTCATTCCTCGTATAAAATCCGATTTGTTGCAATTATTTGTCGCTGCGGCAAACAAGAAATTGTCACAAGAAAAGATAGAAATAAATCCGTTCTCGGCAACGACGGTAATGGCCGTTTCTGGCGGTTATCCCGAGGCATACGAGAAAGGGAAAACGATTACGTTCAGCGAACAGTTCTCCGACAGCATCGTGTTCCATGCAGGCACGAAATTGGAAAACGGCGAGGTGAAAACTTCGGGCGGACGTGTGTTGGCAGTTACTTCGTTAGGCGAGAATAAAGATGCGGCATTAAAAATTTCATATAAAAACATTACCAAGATTCATTTTGATAAGATGTATTATCGACGCGATATTGGTCAAGATTTATAGTCGTAATGTTCCAGTTTTTACAAAAGAACACAACAATCAATTTTATTCTGCTCCCTATAGTAATTATATTATTATGGGGAACAAATCTGTTACACCCTCAGTTCGTCTCGCATTATTACGACACGAATCCAATGGTTTTGTATAAACCATTGATGGCAATTCAGAATTGGAATGCGTTAGCAGGGCAAATAGTGTCGCTAGTGATTTTGCTGATAAATGTCGTCATCATCGTCAGAGTCAATTCCATCACCCGATTGATTGAGAATAAGTCGGTTTTTTTCATATTTTTATTCATATTCCTTTCAGCAAGTTTGCAAGACTACAAACAGTTGAATCCGATGCAACCAGCGCTGACATTCCTGATAATAGGAGTGCAGTTGCTATTTAATATGTATAAAAATGAACACGAACTGAAAAAAATCTTCGAGGCTGGGTTTTGTTTTGCGATTGCATCGTTGTTTTATGCGCCGGCAATCTATTTTGCAATCTTGATTTTCATTGGTTTGGGAATGTTTGTTCCTTTTTACTGGCGACAATGGTTATCGGCATTGGTGGGGTTGTTGTTACCCTTTATATTGGTCTTGTCAATCGCATTCTGCTTCGACAATTTTATGTTACAGGTAACGACATTTTATGAGAATTTAATGGCAGTAAATGCCTCTCATTTCACAAAATTGTTCCCTATAGCGTTTTCTATATTTTTAGCGTTATTATTTATTCGTTCTGCATTTTATGTTTATCTTGGCGGAACTCGTAAGGTTTCCACACGGAAATACTATACATTGCTACTGCTATTTTTGGTGTTGGTTTTGGTGTTGTATATATTCGTACCACACGTAACTTACGATTTTCTGTTTTTCGGAGGGATCTCGGTATCGGTATTTATCGCAAACTTTATGGTAAATATGCGTAGCAAGTTCTGGCAAGAAGTTCTATTTATCGCCATTCTTGCATTTACTGTTTTGGTACAGATATTTCCACTGACGGAGATCAATTTTTAAGAGAATATTTTCCAAACCTTTATGTCTCATCTTATACAAAGCGCACAGAACGGCCATGTAAACGGCTGTATGGCGATATCTTAATTTCTGGTTATGTTGGACAAAAGAAATAAAAAAAGCACTTACATTACTGCAAGTGCTTTAAAACTTGTGACCCCGGAGAGGCTCGAACTCTCGACCCATTGATTAAGAGTCAATTGCTCTACCAACTGAGCTACGGAGTCAAAATTTTCGGCAAAAATACCACTTTTGTAATTCTATGCAAGAAGATTTAGCGAAAAACTTTATTTCTGATGTTTTTTTTTTCAGAAACGAAGAAAAAATCGCGTTTGGGTTTGTAAAATCAAAATTATTATTATTTTTGCGTCCCGATTAATGGGAAAAGTATATTTAATAAAAACTAACTCAAGTGGATACTTTAAGTTACAAGACGAAATCAGCCAATGTGGCTACTGTTCAAAAGGAATGGTTCGTTGTTGATGCAACCGACCAAGTAGTAGGTAGAATGTGTTCCCAGATTGCGAAAATCATCAGAGGAAAACACAAACCGTCATTTACTCCCAATGTGAATTGCGGAGATGGAGTAATCGTAATTAACGCTGAAAAAGTGAAATTTACGGGAAAGAAAATGACCGACAAAGTTTACATTCATCACACAATGTATCCTGGTGGTCAAAGAAAACAAACTCCAGAAGATTTAATGGCAAAAGATCCTACAAAGATTATTAAAAATGCCGTAGCAGGAATGCTTCCAAAAAATTCTTTGGGAAGAGACTGCTTGAAAAATTTGTTTGTATATGTAGGTCCTAACCACAAACAAGAAGCACAACAACCAAAAGAATTAAAGTTTTAAGATTTAGTATATGGAAGTAATTAATGCTTTAGGTAGAAGAAAATCGGCAATCGCCCGAATTTACGTTAAGGAAGGAAAAGGTCAAATCACAGTTAATGACCGTGAATTGGATAACTACTTCGCAGAAGAACGTCTTCGTTACATCGTAAAACAACCATTGACTCTTCTTGACAAAGAAGGTAATTTCGATATCAAAATCAACCTTGTAGGTGGTGGTATCAAAGGTCAAGCTGAAGCAGTAAGATTGGCAATCGCCAGAGCTTTGGTGAAAATGGACGAAGAAAATAAAACTCCTCTTAAGAAACAAGGATTCTTAACGCGTGACCCACGTGAGGTTGAACGTAAGAAACCTGGTCAAAAGAAGGCACGTAAAAGATTTCAATTTAGTAAACGTTAATATTAACCTATTCGAATTAGAGCGTTGTTTAGACTCAAAATCCGCAAGACCACATTATATTGTGCTACTTGTGAATTGCTTTAATATTGAATGCAAACAACAAAAAAAATGGCAAGAGCAAATTTTGAAGAATTGCTAGAAGCAGGTGTTCACTTCGGACACTTAAAAAGAAAATGGCATCCAGCTATGGCTCCATACATCTTTATGGAGAAAAACGGTATCCACATTATTGATCTTCACAAAACTGTAGCAAAGATTGATGAGTCGGCTGAGGCCTTGAAAAAAATCGCAAAATCTGGTCGCAAAATCCTTTTCGTTGCAACCAAAAAACAAGCAAAAGACATCGTTGCTGAAAAAGTACAATCAGTAGGTATGCCTTACATTACTGAACGTTGGAGCGGCGGTATGTTGACTAACTTCCCAACTATCCGTAAAGCCGTTAAGAAAATGTCGGCTATCGACAAAATGGAACAAGACGGTACTTTCGCTTCTCTTTCAAAACGTGAAATTTTACAAATCAACCGTCAACGTGAAAAACTACAAAAGAACCTTGGTAGCATCGTGAGCTTGACTCGCCTTCCTGCTGCATTGTTCGTAGTTGACGTTGTTCGCGAACATATCGCTATCAAAGAGGCAACTCGCTTGGGTATTCCTGTATTTGCTATCGTTGATACAAACGCTGACCCAAATCTTGTAGATTTCGCAATCCCAGGAAACGACGACGCTTCTAAATCAGTTGAAGTAATCCTTTCTAAGGTTTGTGACGCAATCCAAGAAGGTTTGTCTGAAAGAAAAGCTGAAAAAGATAAAGAAGCAGAAGTTGCTGCTAAAGCAGAAGCAACAGAGGCTCCAGCAGAAGAAAAGCCTGCTAAACCAGCAAGAAAAACTGCTGCAAGAAAAACAACAAAAAAATAATTGACGACTATGGCAAACATTACCGCTGCTGATATCGCTAAACTTCGTGCAATCACTGCCGCTGGTCTTATGGACTGCAAACAGGCATTGACTGAATCTGAAGGCGATTTCGACAAAGCAATAGAATTTTTAAGAAAGAAAGGTCAGAAAATTGCAAGCAAACGTCAAGACCGTGACGCAAAAGAAGGTTGTGTATTGAGTGGCGTTACCGCTGACGGAAAAACAGCCGCTATCGTAGTTGTAAACTGCGAAACTGACTTCGTTGCAAAGAATGCTGATTTCATCGCATTCACACAATCAATTCTTGACAAGGCTTTGGAAGTTCTTCCTGCAAATGCTGACGAATTGAAACAATTGGAAATAAACGGTAGAAAAATCGCTGACCAATTGACTGACCAAATGGGTAAAATCGGTGAAAAGATTGATTTGGGTTACTACGAAAAAGTAACGTCTGTAAATTCTTTCGCTTACACTCACATGGGTAACAGACTTGCAACTATCGTTGGCTTCTCTGAAAAAGTAAACGATGCACAACTTGGTAAAGACGTTGCTATGCAAGTAGCAGCAATGAATCCTGTTGCCGTTGACCAAGATGCAGTTCCTCAATCAGTTATTGATTCCGAAATTGAAATCGCAAAAGAAAAGACAGTACAAGAACAAATTCAAAAAGCTGTTGAAGTTGCTCTTAAAAAAGCTGGCATCAATCCTAACCTTGTTGATTCCGAAGACCATATGTCTTCTAACATCGCAAAAGGTTGGTTGACTGAAGATGAAGCTGCTAAAGCTCGCGAAATCAAGGAACAAGTTTCTGCTGAAAAGAAAAACAACATTCCTGCCGCTATGGTTGAAAACATTGCGAAAGGTCGTTTGAACAAATTCTTCAAAGAATCAACTCTTATCAACCAAGAATTTGTTAAAGATGGTAAAATTTCAGTGGGACAACACATTGAAGCTACACAAAAGGGTTTGAAAGTAACTGAATTCAAACGTTACGGACTTTCAAACTAAAATTTAGTGTTTTATACATCAAAAAGGAGAGTTATTTTACGTAACTCTCCTTTTTTTTATCTATCTTGCTCGCATAATTGATGGACTATGTTACAATACAAAAAAATATTATTGAAATTCAGCGGTGAATCGCTTCAGGCAGCTGACGGTTTCAGCATCGATCCCGATAAATTATTGAAGTATGCTCACCAAGTTAAAGAAGTTGTCGACTTAGGCGTGAACGTGTCTGTCGTAATCGGCGGAGGAAATATCTATCGTGGCTTGAATAGTAAAACCACAGGATTCGACAGAATCAAAGGCGACTACATGGGTATGATGGCAACGGTTATTAACGCTGTGGCTCTTCAATCTGCTCTTGAAACAATAAATATAAAATCTCGCGTTCTTACAAGTTTTTCAATGGAACCGATTGGGCAACCATATTCGCAACGTCTTGTGAAAAAAGCGTTCGAAAACAATGAAGTGGTTATTTTCGGCGGTGGAACAGGAAATCCTTTCTTCACAACCGACACAGCAGCCGCTCTCCGTGCTGTTGAAATCGGAGCCGACGTGTTACTGAAAGGAACTCGTGTTGACGGTGTGTATGACTCCGATCCCGAAAAAAATCCTAATGCAAAGAAATTCGATGAAATCACGTTCACCGAGGCATATTCCAAAGGATTGAAGATTATGGATTTGACTGCATTCACCATGTGCAAGGAAAATAACTTGCCAATCATCGTTTTTAACGTAGGTGATGTAACTTCTTTGAAAAAAATCGTGTCTGGTGATAAAATAGGAACCATCATTAAAAATTAAGATTTACTATGAGAAGAAATAGTTTCATTATTCTTGGTCTGATTCTCTTGTCTATAACGGCCTGCAAAAGGAATAAAAATACGGAAGCACCTGAAGGGTATATAGAATATCAAGGTGAACTTTTGAAAGAAAATGATCCGATTCGCTACGATTCCAATGGTGACGGCGTAATTGATGAAAAAGACAAGACAATTGGCGTGCTGGGTACCAACCTTAACATCACGCAAAATCCCGACGGCTCGCCATTCTATTCTGGCAGCGGTAATTCAGGAGAAGGAGGTGGCGATAATCCAGGTAATCCTAATCAAAATCCTACAATTGAGTCAAAAGTTCCTGTAGGAACAAAACTTTGCTATATGGATCTGGAAAAATATTGCTCTCAAAATGGTGGCTTGTACGCTTACGAGACAACTGTCAATGCGGCTCAATCATCTTCGCAGAACGAGATCTCCAACGCTGATGCGAATAATAATGGTATTCCCGATTACATAGAGAATATTCGTAGCACGTCAAACATTTCCGCAATAGCTTCTAAATATGCAGAGCAATATGCTCCAGAAACGGAACAAAAAATTGAAAATGGTGCGGGTGGCAAACAAATTGGTGCTGCTTTCGTGAAAACGTGTCTTGCAGAAGCCATAGAAAAAGCGCTCTCGGAGGCATTATATGATTCAAACGAGAGCATTGACATTACGAATTTAGAAACCATCATCAACACACGTATTATTGTTGCAATAGGCGATGCCGTTACCGAAGCGGGTTTGCTTGAATATATCGATAATGCGACATTGGCAAGTATTGCTGCTGAGATGTCCATAAAAATTTCAGAAGCTGTTTCAGAAGCAATTGCAACGACGATTTCCAAAGAAATTCTTTCACAATATGAAAAACAAGTTGCCAACGGTTCAATCAAAAATGTCCAAGGAATTTGTCCGAACGGCTACCACATTCCGTCGGATATTGAATGGATGATTTTTGAACAAGCACTTGGAATGTCTGCCTCTGACCTTACCAAGAGTGGTGAGACGGAAATTACCCGTGGAGCAGACGTAAACATTGTTAAAAAACTAGTAAATGATTACGGATTCAACTTCGGAGGATACGCGAGCATAAACGGAACGTTCGCACAACGTGGCGAAGCCGGTGTGTATTGGTCATCAACTACGGGGAAAGACGAGAAAGGCGATTTTGTCTGGGTACGACAGATTGACACAAGCTACACGGGCGTTGTCCGCTTTAAGATGTATGAAAAATCAGGATTAAGCATCCGTTGTTTCAAAGACTAACAGAGAACTGCATTCGTGCAGTTCTTTGTTTTAACTGAGAGTACCACATCTCTCTTTATTAATTAACCGCACCATGAAAAATACCATTAAACAATGGGCTGAAGAAGACCGCCCACGAGAAAAAATGCTCCAAAAGGGCTGTTCTGCCCTTACCGAGACGGAATTGCTCGCTATCATAATCGGTAGTGGGACGAAAGACGAATCTGCCGTAGATCTGGCAAAGAAAGTATTGGCTTCTGCCAACAACAATCTCAATGAATTGGGAAAATTCACCATCAACGATTTTAAGAAAATCAAGGGCATCGGTCAAGTGAAAGCCATTACCCTACAAGCCATGTTTGAACTTGGCAAACGAAGAACGGTTGCCGAGGTGCGTAAAAACAACAGCATTTGTTCAAGCAAGGAAATCTTTTTGTATATGCAACCCAAGATTGGCGACTTGCGACACGAAGAGTTCTGGGTAATCTACCTTAACAACAGTCATGCTATTCTCGGAGCGAAAATGATTAGTTCCGGAAGTGTTACCAACACCCTGGTTGACACGAAAATCATTGCTTCGCACGCAATCTCATTTATGGCGACAGGCGTTATCCTATGCCACAATCATCCTTCGGGAAATTGCCGACCAAGTCATGAAGACAAAAAAATCACATTAAAAGTGATTGAAGCGATGAAATTACTTGATTGCGAACTAATCGACCACGTGATTGTTTCGGGGAACAATTATTATAGTTTTATAGATGACGGCTTGTTGTGAAATCGAAGAAACAACGCCTTACCCTTCGTGGTAGCACAAAAAATAGTGCCATCGTCAAGAATGATAGGAGAAGAGAAAATCTTTCCTCCTACGTAGACTTTTTCAATGATTTGTCCAATACTATTGATGATGTACAAATGTTTGTCGTACGACCCCACTACCGCAAAGTCATCAAATATGGCTGCCGAAGAAACGACTCGCTTTTCGGTAGGAATTGCCGCAATCTGCTCGCCATTTCCAGAAATGATATAGATATGTTTATCGAACGAGCCACATACAATGTTTCCGTTGGCAAATTGTTGGGGTGAAGCATGGATACGTCCATCCGTCTTGAATTGCCACAAAAGTCGTCCCGAAGACGTCACGGAATACAGATTTTTGTCGTATGAGCCAAACACAACGACAGAATCGTTCTGAA
This sequence comes from Bacteroidales bacterium, assembly GCA_017618935.1. Next base: position 8,810 of record JAFZTG010000201.1, read on the forward strand.
CCATTGCCTTGGAGTGCATAATCCATCCGTCGGTCTTGAATTGAGATACCTCTTTCCCATTTTTGTCAAAAAAATGCATCGTCTTGTCATTCCCACCAATGCACAACAAACCGTCGTTCAAAGCTGTCGGGCTGCCGTGGGTAAGATGTTTTATTCGTACAAAAAGTACACTGTCAATCTGCATATTATAGTATTTCAGCCCTTTGCCAAGACCGAATGCAATCCAGTCGGGGTTGAGTTGCACAGGATTTGTGTAGATTCGTCCGCCCTGACGTTTTTTCATATATAATTCACCATCAGGTTTGAAAAAATACATATTTCCGTCATATGAGCCAATTGAGACCAAGGAATCGAATACAACTTCAGGGGTTGCATGAATCCACGCTTTTGCCCTATATACGTTAAGAATTGTTTCATCAGTGTGGACGGGCAAGTTTTTACGGTGTTCGGTCTGAATGGTGTCGTTCGTCGTCAGGAAATATATGGATTTCTTGTGCGTGCCTACTACCAAGGTATTGTCAGCTATTTTTACAGGCGTGGAATACACCGCCCCTTTCAGCTGAATGGACGAAAGTTGGTAGCGGTCGGTATTGCGTACGGAAACAGCCCCTTCGTGAGTTGCACACGAAGCAAAAAGCCACAAACAAATAATAAATATCGTTTTCTTCATTGCAGTTAATCAACTACAACTCCGTGAATGACAACTCTTGATTCCGTATTCTTCGGGTCGTTAGAAATAATCGTCACCGTTTGACGAACATTTCCGTTTTTGTTTCTCGTATTTAAGGTAACGGTAACGTCCCCTTCTTCTCCCTTCGCATACGAAAGTTTCTCCATCGTACCAGCTGTACAACCACAAGAAGTCTTTATCTTACGTATTTCCAAAGTTGAATTTCCTTCATTCTTAAAATGAAATTTACATTCTACAGGTTCTCCTTTTCTAATGGTATCAAAACAAAATTCTGTCGTTTCAAAACCTATTTTGGGAGCGTCTCTCATCTGTTCTTCCGTCATATTAGAGAAATCCTCTGTTATCATTCCAGAAACGGACACATGCATTTTATAGTTTATTCTCTTTCCCTGAAAACCAAGATATAGTTTGTCATAAATGTTTCCCCATCCCTTGCTACGTTTTGAGTCGTATGAAATTACCATCAAAGAAGATGAATTAGGTTGAATTACTTCTGGATACATTTGCACGGTCATATAATTCGGCACACTGGGGAACAACATAGTAACCGCCGTATCTTGCGGATTATATACCACGATTGTGTCAACCACAGTGGCGGGGTAGAAAATCGTTCCGTAATTAATATTCAACGAGCTCATTCTTACAACGTCAAAGACGCTGGGGTATAGTTGTTCGATAGAGGGGTCAAGGTTCTTGGCAGTTCCTTTTAATGTTAATGTGATCTTTCCCAACATTTGATCGGTGGTATAAACGTAAACGTATTCCGTAAAAAGTGAATGTAACTTTCTGGGATTAAGTGTTATGTTTATTGACGAACGATTTCCCGGTTCCAGTACCTTTCTGGTCAGTTCATAGGTAATGTAACGACTTGAAGTTTCAATTTTTGTGATTGTAATAGGTTCACTACCTCTGTTTGTACACGAAAATAGAGCTTGCGTATTGATGCTATTAGTAGGAATTATCCCATAATTATATTCATCGTTGTTGAACGATAGATATTGTGCATTCAATTGCATAGAAAGGAACAACACGCAACTAAGGCCTAAAAAATTTCTTAATGTTTTCATAGTCATCTTTTTTATTCTTGCAAAAATATAAGATTATTTGTTTAGATGTACCAAAAATTATTCCAAATACCATTTTTTTATACGATCCAGAATTCTGGAATGTTTTCCTAGGAACGCCAACACATCCAATAACCACGTATGCTTTGCAATTTTTTGTTGCAAGAAATAACGTGTTTTCATTTCTGACTGCACTCGTTTGCACAACTTTTCGGCATATTCTCGTGTCACAGTCTTATTACAATCCCCTATCATTATCGCTTTTTCGGCTATTTGAGCTGCAAAATGTCCACTTAACATTGCTGAACCGATTCCACCACCAGAAATAGGGTCAATTAAGTTTGCCGAATCCCCACAAATACAATAGTTATCGCCATAGCAATCAAATTCTGTCGTATTATATGGAATCAAGCCACCTTGTAACAAACTGATTTGCTCTGCATCGGAAAAACGTTGACGTAATGTATCGTCTTGTTGTATCCAGTTGTACATTACATCTTGAATTTTCTCTGGGTATGGCTGTCCTAAATGCCACCCAAAGCCCACATTTGCCATGCCGTCAGCCAAGGGGAATATCCACAGATAACCTGGGAAAAACTCCTTTTTATAATGTAATTCGATTGTTCCCTCCTGTAAGTCTTTCACGCCACGATAATACGCACGAATGGCAACACCCATATTGTTTCGGGTAAACGATGCTCCTGTTACGGAACGAGCAAGCATGGAAGCCGCCCCCGAACAAATAAGCACCATTTTAGCGTGATATGTCACATTGTTTTCTGCCGTAAGCACAAAACCATCCGAATCTCGTTGCAACGAAGAAATAGTCGTATTTTGAAAAATTGACAGATTTTGACAATCCCGTTTCACCAACGAAAACAAGAAATTATCAAAATCATATCGCTTACAAGCATAGCCAAAGTTCTTAAAATCAACGATATACGAATTGTTTTTATAGACAATTCTTGTGTTTCTTATTTTTTGATATTTCTGCGTTGACAAGAATTCTTCAAGGTACTGTGGATTTATCGCCCGTAACGTGTTGGTACTGCGATCACAAATCCCGTCGCCACATATTTTTTGACGGGGGAACTCGTTTTTCTCAAACAAAGCCACCTTGAGTTGAGATTTTTGTAACGTCAACGCGGCAGAACATCCCGCTGGTCCTGCTCCTATAATGGCTATATCATAATGTCGTTCTGTCATAATCTTATACCGACGCAATTCTCAACTTTTTGTATCTGTTCTTATTTAATTTTTAGTAAAGATATGAAAAATATCGAATGAACTTTTGAATTTTAATTTTTTATTGTGCAACCTCGTCATCTCGAACGAAGCGAAGCGTAGTGAGAGATCTCTTCAAATCTCCGTTCTGCCCACCAATAGTGTATTTTTGACACTTTGTCTTCGGTAAAAAACCACACTATTTCCATACGTTTTTCCATAAAAATTTTTACCTTGCACCCCAAATTTTTTATGTAGGGACGTGGCGCACCGCGTCCCTACGAAATAGATAATAACGAATTGAAAAACATAAGGTTATGAATACTTCTATAAAAAAAATAATATCGTGTGTTGCAGCGATAGCGTGTTTGTGTGTTAATGCTTCGGCTCAAACGAAAATCACATCATCCAACTATTCCAATTTTGGCATTCTTGATGAAGATTATTCTCAGTATATTGGTTACTATGCTATTACAAGTAGTGCTGACTTGAAAGGGTTTGCCAACTTGGTGAACGGAGGTTCCAATACTATCAATGGCGTTGTGACAACCAACATTAATGTTGCCGTTGCCGATTTTACTCCTATTGGTACTTCTACATATCCGTTTAGAGGAACATTTGAAAGATATTCTGGTACGATACAAATTTCTGCCTCGTCGGAAACGAATACCACTTCGCGGTCGTATCAAGGTTTGTTTGGTTACAACAGTGGAACAATAAAATCAGTTCAGCTTGCTTTGGATAAAGTTACAATTTATGGTACTCAGTACGTCGGCGGTATTGCTGGCTATAATACGGGAACTATTACAGGGTGTTCAGTTAAACTAAAAAATAATTCAACGGGTGGAATAAAAGGGACTTCTACCACCACATACGCTGGTGGTATTGCTGGCTACAATACAGGAACAATTGGCGATGCCACAAAATGTACAAATAATGTTTCTGTAATAGGAGTAAGTGTTGTCGGGGGTATTGCTGGGTACAATTCGGGAACTGTATGGGGACAAAATAATGGTGATGTTACTGGTACTGGTTCTTCTTATGTAGGCGGAATTGTCGCTAATAACGTGGGAACGGTAAAATCTTCTACTAACAACGGAAATGTTACAGGAGCTGGATATTATGTTGGTGGCATATGCGGAGAAAACAATGGTGCTTCTACTGTAATTGACGGATGTACCAACAATGGTACAATCGTTGGCTCTTCGTATAAAGTTGGTGGCATCTGTGGACAAAATTATAGAGGTACTATCAAGACCTCTGCGAAAAATACAGGTCCAGTAAAGGGCTCTTATTATGTTGGTGGTGTGTGTGGATACAATAGTGGAAGTCTTACTAGGGGAACTTCTGCTGCCGATATTCTTATCGAAGCAACGGCTGCTAATAGTTATGTTGGCGGTATTTGCGGCTATAATTATGGAAAAATGGTAGCTGCCACTCGACAATCAAGCAATTCAAATGTAAAAGGTGTTACCTATGTGGGGGGCGTGGTTGGTTATAATGCGAGCGACACGGTAGAACTTTTTAGTGCAGCAAATACAGATGCTACAGTGACTTCAACGGCTTCTTCGGGTTATTCTTATTGTGGAGGTGTGGCTGGATACAATGCAGGAACGTTGACTACTGTTTATAATGCAGCTACTGTTACTGGTGCTGCAAACTGCGTGGGGGGAATTGCTGGTTATAATAGTGAAAATGGTGTTATAGCCAGTAGTATAACGAACTATGCAAACGTGACGGGTTCGCAGTATGTTGGTGGTATTTGTGGTAATAATTTGGGGAAAATCTATGATGGTACGGTTCGATATTATAGTTCTAGCTACCCTCTGCCTGTGATTACTGCAACAGCGACAGGAAAGGCATACGTTGGAGGTATCAGCGGTAACAATAGTGGCACAATTCGCTTGTCAAATCCGTCGGCTACAATTTCGGGATCTATGGTCGTGGGCGGTATTGTTGGACAAAACTCAGGAACGATTTCAAAATGTTACGATAGTGATTACGGAAATTGCACGATAACGGCAACTACTTCATCCGATACAGCACGGTGCGGTGGCGTATGCGGTGTAAACCAGAGTACAGGTACTATTGACACTTGTAGCTGCGGAGGAACAGTGACAGGAAACCGTTACGTAGGAGGTGTGTGTGGCGACAATGCTGGAACTATTCGTAGTGGTAGTTTTGGATCAACGATTACTTCAAGTTCGGGTTATGCAGGAGGTGTTTGCGGTAATAATAGTGGTACGCTTACAAACTGTGTTTCTGGTAGTGGTAGTAGGACGTTAGGTGGTACACGCAGTGGAGGTATCTGCGGAAACAATACGGGTACCATATCGTATTGTGTATTTGGAGAACAACCCTATGGCTATTATTATCAGGATCCAAGTAGTTTTGGACTTTCATTTAATGGACAATACTCGGGTGGTATTTGTGGTTACAACGAGGGAAGCCTTATTGGGTGTCATATGGGCTCAACTACGGTAACGTCAACAACTAACTATTGTGGAGGTATTTGTGGTTATAATACCAATATTGTTTCAGAATGCACTGTTGCCTATTCAAATATTTCTGCTACACAATATGTAGGTGGTATTAGTGGATATAATACGGGAACAATTTCTAATGGAGCAACAACATTTGGAGCAATTACTGCTTCTGGTTCTTCATCTGTTTATGCTGGCGGTATAGCAGGAAGAAACTATGGAGGTACAGTTTCGTATTGTTATAGTACAGTTTCTGTAACTCAAACAGGTTCGTCCTCATCATCATACATCGGTGGACTTGTCGGTTCGAACTCAACAGGATCAAAAATAGAGTATAGTTATAGTCAGGGTGATGTAACGGCAAAAGGCAATTATTGTGGCGGTCTTACAGGTTATAATGGGGCACAAATAACCAACACCTATGCATACGGTGCGGTAAAATCTGTTGGTTATTATGTGGGAGGACTTATAGGACAACAATATAGTGGTACAATTACCAATTCTTATTATTTAGCAGATGTGGCAGCCGATGGCAATAATACGGTTCAAAACGGTTGTGGAGCATCTTCTAAAGGTAGTACAGTGGCAGATCCTTCGGGTGTAAATAAAAAATCGTTCTACTCATTTGGTAGCGGTGAAGTTTGCTACTTGTTGAACGGCTCGGTAAACGGTGGTTCTCCGTGGGGACAAAATATAGCTTTGAATGTTGGAGGGACTCCCGATAAAGCACCTATTTTAGAAACGACAAATCTTTTGGTGTATAAGATTACAGGAACAAATATTTCTCTTTATTCAAACGATGCCAATTATGAAATACCAAGCGGAATTGCCGAAAAACTGGCGAATTTCGAGGGTGACGGTAGTTTGGAAAATCCTTTTCTTATACCTGATTTGCAGCACTTGGAAGATTTTCGCGAAATTGTGAAAGCTGGCTATCGCAGAGCGTGTGGAAAATTAACCGCCGATATTGTGATTAATGAATCGGTGGTGGACGAAAATGGTGAATTACGGAGCGATTATCGTAGTGCACAACTTAAAACGTGGATTCCAATAGATGACTATCAAGGTTGTTTCGATGGCAACAATCATACAATAAAAGGGTTGTTCTGTATGGATGTTGAAGGAGAAAAGGGTCTGTTTGCTGATATACAAAGTGCGGAAATAAAGAACCTAACACTTGCTGATGGATATATAAAAACGAGCAATTATGCAGGTGGCATTTGTACGAAAGCTATTAATTCTCGTATTTTCAATTGTCATAACTCTTGCTCTATTATAACAGATGGTGGAATGCCTTATTCTGGTGGTATGTGTGGTAATTCTGAAAATAGTGTGATAGAGAAATGTTCTAATACTGCTTCTGTGATAAATACACGGATAAATGAATGGGTTTATTGGGTTGGCGGTATTGTTGGTTCGTTGGATAAAGGAAGTGTTGTACGGGAATGTTATAATACGGGCGAAATTGTTGGTTCGTATGGTTGTGGTGGTATTGCTGGAATGTCGCAAAGTGGAAACAATCTTATTGAACGGTGCTACAACACAGGATTGATTCGAGGTAACGGATATTCAAATGATTTTATCGGTGGTATTGTAGGTTCAATGAACAATAAAGACATAGTACGAAACTGTTATAACACAGGTAACATTATGGGTGTTCGCGTCGGCGGTATAGTTGCACATGCTTCAGGAACGGTGGAATATTGCTATAATGCAGGAACTATAAACGGTACTACCAAAGGTGCTATTGCAGGATGGAAAGATGACGGTAGTAGTGTCACACGTAACTATTATGATAAGACTGTATGTGGCGATGCTGGTGGTGTCAATGGTGTTGAGCTGTCGAACCAAGCGTACGGTCACACAACTACGGAAATGTGTAACAGTACGTTGTCAACGGCACTTAATTCGTATTATGACGCTTCAATATGGCAAGCAGGAACTACGGCGAATGCGTCAACCGAGGTGATTACCGACGATAACGTGTTCGGTTACAAGATTATAGGTACCTATCCTTCACTCAAGGGCGTGGGAGAACCGCAATATGCAAAAACACTGTGGGTAAACATTGGCACGGAGGAAAGTCCTCAATGGATTTCCGATTTCATTCCTATCTATACTATTGCACAGTTAAAGGCGATAAGCGACAATCTTGATGCAACCTACGTGCTTATGAATAATGTATCGGAAGGTGCAAATATTAAAAATGGAGAACTGGTTCCAAGTCCTACCATCTCGTGGACGCCGATAAACCATTTCACAGGCAAGTTCTATGGCTTGGGACACACTATATCTGGCTTATATACGGAATCCTCTGATGAATATGTAGGCTTGTTTAGCGTAACCGAAGGAGCAATGATTAAAGGTGTGAAAATCGCCAATAGTAGTTTTAAAACAACGAATAACAACGGAGTAGCAGGCGGTATTGCCGGAGAAGCCGGAGCCAGTTACATAAATGGTGTTTTATCTTATTCAAAGATAATTGACTGCGACAATGTAAGTTGCACGGTCGAGGCGAAGTATGAAGCAGGAGGAATTGTAGGTGTGGCAGGTTTGGGTTGTAGTTATATCGAATATTGTAGAAATTATGGTACGGTAATTTCCAACTTTGCGGGACAAACGAACTATGCAGGTGGTATTTGTGGAGCGGCATGGGCTACAATTAGATATTGTTACAATGAAGGTACTGTTTCAGGCGTTGGCGCGAATGTTGGTGGTATTGGCGGTGGTCCAATGGCAGTGAGAAACTGTTATAATGTTGGTACGCTATCTGGTGGTAATGTGGGAGGTATTGCCGGTTCTGATGGATTGGGTACCGATGTATATAATTCATATAGCGCAGGACAACTTTCTGCTTCGGGTTCCGTAGGGAGTATCATTGGTATGGTAGGTTTGGGAGCATATTCCACAAACTCTTATTACGACGTGCAAGTTTCTCCGTTTGACGGTATCTCTGGCTCAATGGACAGAGAAGGAAAAGTTGAATCAAAAACAACCGATGAACTTTGTTTGGAATTGCAATCGGGTTTGTCTTCCGACGATTGGGCAATAAAAGAACCTGTAATTAAAGATGGTAAGAAATATCTTTATTATCCGTATCTAAAACATTTCGGCGAGAAATCGGCAAAAGTCGGCACATATCGCCAAATTTGTAATGTGGTTCTGAACCAAAACGGTGGAACTTGTACTCCGCTTACGCAATACATAGAACGTGAAGGTGCAACCTTGCCAGCGACGGCTTCGCGTACTGGCTATACCTTTGGCGGTTGGTACACCAATGCAAGCTGTACAAGCGAGCGTGCATACGAAATTCCTGTTACTGCCACTGGCGAACAAACGTTCTATGCAAAATGGACGGCAAATTCGTATTCTATTACGTTGAATACCAACGGTGGCGTAATCAATAGTGGAAATGTCACAACTTATACTTATGGTAATAGCGTTATGCTTCCAACTGATATTTCCAAAACTGGTTATACGTTCGGTGGGTGGTACACCAATTCGTCTTTCTCAGGTTCATCTGTTCAGTCGATTTCATCAACAGATACTGGCAATAAAACTTATTATGCAAGATGGACTGTAAATACCTATGCAGTAACGTTTGTAACCAATAATGGTACAATCAATGCTGGCAACATAACCCAATATAAGTACGGTGATGGAGCGACCTTGCCAACCAATGTAACTAAAACAGGTAACAGCTTTGCAGGTTGGTACACCAACGACTCATACGCAGGAGAACGTATAACTTCAATTCTAACTACAGCAACAGGTGACAAGACGTTCTACGCCAAATGGGATGTGAACTCATACAATGTCACGTTTGACACTAAAGGTGGTACAATCAACAACGGCAATGTAACTTCTTATACTTACGGTGTTGGAGCAACCCTACCAACCGATGTTACAAAAATTGGATGTTCTTTTGCTGGCTGGTATGACAATTCCGGATATACAGGTTCCGTACAAACTTCAATTCCTGTAAATTCGTTAAATGATAAAAAATTCTGGGCAAAATGGGATACCATTAACTATACTATTACCTACAATGCCAATGAAGGTGAATTTGCCGTAGCTCCAGTTAACAGTTACAGATATGGCGACGAGGTAGTGTTGGCAACCCCGACCCGCGCAGGTCACACATTTGCTGGCTGGTACAACAATTCGAACCTTGTTGGCACCGAGTTCTCGGAAATCGAGTCAACCGAATTTGGTAACAAGGAATTTTGGGCAAAATGGGAGGTAAACTCATACGATGTCACGCTAGATGTGGACGGTGGCGATATCAACAGCGGAAACGTTGCCTCATATACATATAACGTATTGACAATTCTTCCCCAGGACGTGACCAAGGTCGGTCATACGTTTGAGGGCTGGTTCGATTCTGAGAATCAAAAAGTCACTCAGATAAGCAAGGGAACCATCGGCGATGTGACGTTCACGGCGCATTGGACTGCAAAGACCTACAGCGTGACTTTGCAGACGAACAACGGAACGATCAACGCTGGCAACGTGACAAGTTACACGTTCGGAACTGCAGTAACATTGCCGACAAAAGAACAAATCATCAAGACGGGCTACGAGTTCCTCGGCTGGTACGACAACTCAAGTTACGACGGCGGAGAAGTAAATGAAATTGCCGACAATGAAATAGGAAACAAGAACTTCTGGGCGAGATGGACAGCGGCGTCTTACGAGGTGACATTGGATGCTGCCGGCGGAACAATCAACTCGAATGCGATAGAGCGTTACACCGATGGTGTGGGAGCAGTTCTTCCAACCGATGTGACAAAAATCGGCTACATGTTCAAGGGCTGGAAAGATGAAGATGACGAGGACGCGTTGGAAATCACTACGGCCGACTACGGAGACAAGACGTTCACGGCCCAATGGGAAGAGGCAAATTATAGCATTACGTATGACGCCAAGGGCGGTTCAATCAACGAGGAATATGTCTCAACGTATAACTATAACGTAGGTGAAATCACCTTGCCGACCGACGTTACGAAAGAAGGAAACGAATTTGGCGGCTGGTACGACAATCCGAACTTCACAGGAGAAAGAGTCACGGTAATACCACAGACCTCATACGGCGACAAGACGTTCTACGCAAAATGGAATGCAAATACCTACGATGTAACATTTGAAACAAAAGGCGGAACAATCAATTCTGGAGCATTTGACAAATACACCTACGGCGAGGTGGCAAGCCTTCCGACGAATGTGACTAAGGACGGCTACACGTTCACGGGCTGGTATATCGACGAGGATTGTGAGGGCGATGTAATAAGCATCATATCGTCAACATCGACGGGCGACAAGACGTTCTATGCAGGTTGGTCAAACACTGCATACGCAGTTACGCTTTACACGAACGACGGAATCATCTCGTCGGGCAATGTGACGGCATACACGTTCGGCTCCGAGGTACAACTTCCGACCAAGGAACAAATCAGCAAGACGGGTTACACGTTCGGCGGCTGGTACGACAATGCGTCTTGTACGGGCGATTCAGTCTTGTCCGTATCATCGACTGCAACAGGCGACAAACAGTTCTGGGCAAAATGGAAGGTACAATCATATCTTATTACGTTTGAAACCGACGGTGGAACGGTCAACAGCGGAAATGTGAAGAATTACATCTATGGAACTACGGTGGTTCTTCCAAGCGATGTGACGAAGACCGGCTATACGTTTGAGGGTTGGTACGATAACGAGTCATGTTCAGGTTCAGCCGTTCTGTCTGTATCTTCAAATGATTTGGGCGACAAGACATTCTACGCAAAATGGCTTGTAAATTCGTATGACATTACTTTCGTAACCAACGAAGGTACGATAAACGTAGGAGAATTGAGTTCCTATACTTATGGCGTGGGAGCAACCTTGCCGACGGATGTTACCAAGACGGGTTACACGTTCGACGGCTGGTTTACAAACACGTCGTATATCGGTTCGTCAGTTTCGTCAGTTCTTCCGACGGAGACAGGCAACAAGACATTCTACGCAAAATGGTCTGTAAAATCATATGCTGTAACATTGAACGCTAACGGCGGAACAATCACCAACGGCGAAATCGATTCCTACACTTACGGCGTGGGTGCAACTCTGCCAATTGCAAAGAATGTGGTAAAGACAGGTTACACGTTTAACGGCTGGTACGACAATGACGAGTTTGCAGGTGAATCGGTGACGGCAATCGCAAACAATGCCGTAGGCGAGAAGGCATTCTATGCAAAATGGATAATCAACACGTATGACGTGACATTGAACGCCAACGGCGGTACAATCAACGCGGGCGAGATTTCAAAGTATGAGTTCGGCACGGGAGCGACGCTTCCAAATGCAGTAACTAAAGAAGGTTACACGTTCATTGGATGGTATGATAACGCAAATCTGACTGGAGAAGCGTTCACGGCAATTGCAAACAACGTGACAGGTGACAAGACCTTCTACGCCCGTTATACCGTAAATACATATACCGTAAATCTTGTTACTAACGGCGGTACAATCAACAACGGCAACGTGACAAATTACACTTACGGCGTTGGCGCGACCTTGCCGGCCGACGTTACCAAGACGGGCTATGCATTCAAGGGCTGGTACGACAACGACGAGTTTGCAGGCGAAGCAATAACGACGGTAGCGAACAATGAAACGGGCGACAAGACGTTCTTCGCCAAGTTTACCGTAAACACATATAATGTAATCCTGGTAACCAACGAGGGCGTAATCAACGCAGGAAACGTTGAATCATACGAGTTCGGGAAAGGCGCGACCCTGCCAACGGATGTAACCAAGGAAGGGTACTCGTTCGACGGCTGGTACAGCAATTCAAGCTACATAGGCGGCTCGGTATCGTCAATCGCGGGCAACGACATGGGCGACAAGCAGTTCTGGGCTAAGTGGACGATAAAAGAATACGAGGTTACAGCGACAGCCGAAAACGGAACTGTTGAAGGAACGAGAAGTTATGAATACAAATCTACGGCAATTTTGAAGGCAATCGCCAATGATGGTTACGAGTTCGTCGGCTGGAACGACAACACTCTGACAGACGCAAGAATCCAGTTCGTTGTGACGAAGGACACGACACTTACGGCAAACTTTAAGGAAAAAGAGAAAGTACAGATAGCAGGCACGCTTGAAAT
>JAFZTG010000202.1 GCA_017618935.1 Bacteroidales bacterium
ACACTAAGACCGTTTGGCAATTCGTAATACTCGACTTCAAGGCTTTTATTTCCTTGCGAAAATGCGGAAAAACAGCATAATACCGCAACAAGTAAAAAAACTAATTTATTCATTTTCAATCTATTTATATTTCTTTTTAAAATCCTTCTTCTTCAATACCGCAGTTGAAATTATCGAAACATCCGTTTTTGGTCGGCGGTCAAGGTTAGTTTCCAGTTTTGAAAACTTATCAAGCATATCCATCCCGACCACAATTTCACCAAAAACAGTATAAACGCCCTCAAACATTGGCACGCCCCCAGTCTCAAGGTACTTTTCGATGTTTTTTTCCGAAATTGAGAACAATTCTACTCCATCTTGCTCTATCTTCGGCTTGACAATATTCATGATTCTTGCATACACTTCATTGTACTGCTTCATGGTCTGCATGGTATGAAGCGCATCAAGGCTGTCTTTCCAGATTTTGTTTTCCGGATGCGACAAAAATTCATCTATATATAATTTATAGGTATCACGATTCCTGATTGCTACTGAAATTTTTATTTCGTGGACATCTAATTTCTTGCCACCGTCAACGACGAAAAACAGACTTGCATCCGATTTTTTGCCGGAATTCTGCCCACCTACTACCCTATTCATTGCAACGGTACCGCGTTTAGGAATAATCTTCTCGTTAAATTCTTGCAGGATAGACTCTTCATTTACCAAATTGGTTTGCATCACACTGCTTTCATCGAATCCCTTGCGTAGCCCAAACGAATATTCGCTGTTGCGCACCGACTTGTACATTAACGTTCCATTGTAAAATTGCGAAGAACATTTTGCCATAAAATTGTCGCGATGCATAGGAGTACCCTCATACAAGCCCAGAACCAAATTGCCCTCAGAGGTTTCTATTTCAACATAATTCTTAATTTTCAGCGGATTGTGCAAGGTGCTGCAAGACTGCAAAAGTCCAACGCATAATACACCCCAAAAAACTATCCGCAATATTTTTTTCACAAATAATAATTTATATTGTTTTTTTTTATTAATATTGTCGGCGTAAAATTAGAAAAAAAATTACGAATGAATATGAAAAAAAATGTTGTAATATTTTTGGTAATAGCCTTGGCTATCGGAGCCATGATTACAATCGACGGTTGCCGTCAACCAGTTCCGCCAAAGGCTATAGTTAGAATTGTGGATGTTGACAAGCATCCTGTTGAAAATGCGATGGTTATAATCAAGGCCAACAACTCCGACAGTGCTCACACAATGGTATATTTCAAGGACGAAACAAAGTCGGTTGCTGATACACAGTACACGAAATCCGACGGCATTCTGGAATATGAATTCAAGTACGAATCGATTCTGAAGGTTGAAGCAACAAAGGCCGCCGACAGGCAGAATCCATTCACAAGACGTGGCATGGGCGTACTGGTTCTTGAAAACAACAAGACCGCCGACGTAACAATAGAAATCAACGAACAGACAGTATTTAATTAGGATTTTGTATGAAAAAACTTTTTGCCGCTTTTGTCCTTGTCGCAATATGCACAAGCGCATTTGCTCAAATTACAATTACCTCTACCAACTACTACGGAATAGGTAGCACAGTAAGAAACACATCAGTTGTCGGTAATGACCAAACCGACTCAGTAGCAATCACAAACATAGTCAAATCGCCGTTTGTAATAGATTCTGCAGTATGTACCCTTTTCGAGGCATACTACATGATTGACACGGTTGTATACAACGAGCCAAGAACTGAAGGTGAATTTACCGATGAAACGTTCTCGTTTGCCGATGCCAACGGAATGAGCATGCATATAAAAGTAACCAACGAAAAGGCTGTTTGCATCGGGATAAGCGGAGCTTTGGCACAAATGGGACTTAACGACGACATGGAACTCAAATTCGAGGAGCCTATGGATGTAATATTGTTCCCCGCCGTACAAAACTCACACCTTGAAGATTCCGCACATGGAATTTACAAGAAGCACATAAGCGAAATGCAGGATGCCTTCAACTCGTTTGACAGCCAGATGGGA
>JAFZTG010000022.1 GCA_017618935.1 Bacteroidales bacterium
CGTGAAAAGAGTTGGTGCCTTAATACGTGAAAGTTTATAAAACAATGATGCGGCACTTCAACTCTTTTAGCGGAACGCAGTTGATTTTTAGCGGAGCAAGTCCGTCTTGAACTTTTGTATTACTTTTCTTTCAAGAGAAAAAGTAACAAGTTATTATTGTTCTAAAATCTCCAGCATCTCGGAAGGTGTGACAACAATTGGCTTTTGAGGGAAATGCTTTTTATTGCCCGTAACAAGGTACGCGTCCTCTTTCGACAAAGCAACTTCGTAGAAAACAATGTCTTTGGGGTCGGGGAAGCACTCGGTGCTGTGGATACGTTCCGCATTTTGTCCAACTTCTACAATTTTCCTAATAACATCCTCAATGAGCTCTGTGGGCAAATGAAATTTTGAACGAGTGAGAACTTCGTTGTACTCGTCTATTATCAAATCTTGTAGTAATGGACAAATTTTCCCACTTTCTATTGCTCTAAGCACTTTTACTGTCGCAACATCTGATTTCTTCGACAACAATGCAGAAAGTATAACATTGGTGTCAATAACGGCGTAAATCTTCATTTCCCTTCTCTATATAAGCGTATTTCTTCGTTTATTTCATCCATTGTAAGATCTGGCAGTTGTCCACTTTCTGCCATTTTCCGAATCTTATTAAACGCTTCCCATCCTTTGCTGTGCGTGCTCTTTTGGGGAACTTCTATCTCAAATGGGATTTTTCGTTTTCTCACTACCGCATTAGCAAAAACGTTCATTGCAGTGTTGGAACTCATTCCAAATTGTGCGCAAAGGTCGTCGAACTGAGCCTTTAGTTGTGAATCCATACGGACTGTCATTGATACTTGTGCCATAATTGTATTGTGTTTAATTTATGGCAAATATATGCAATTCTATGGCAAAATGACGAAAATTCACATAAATTTATTTCACATCCTGCACAAGGCGGACAGATAGCAACAGAAAGGGTAGTATGGAACGTAAAAATTTCAAAATCAAAAACGTTTGGAGTTCAAAAATAAGATTTTTTCTTTATTTTTTGTCTTCAGCGACAAAAAGTAACAAAAACCGCCGTCGACGCCACATCTTCGCTAAAAACAGTTCATTCCGCTAAACTCTCGAAATGGCGCCGACACACAACCCACGCCGCCAAGCCGAGAGTTCTTTACGCTCCATTCTCTGTTTTTTTTAACGCTCATCTGTGGAGTCGAACCATCATCGAACGTTGAATGGCTATAATTTCTTGGGAGAATTATTGAATACCATATTGTTTCGTGTCACGACCTTCCGACTGAGTTGCGAAGCGTGAAGAAAATTAATATCAAAATATTTCTTTATCTGACTGAAATTTGTAAACAATTTTGTGTCATTGAACGTTATATTATCAAACAAAACAGTATCGTACACTTCCTGCGCCACTGCAACGTGCGATGCAACACATAGAAACAATATGAATACTATTTTTTTCATTCTACTGGTTTGGGTATATCAACTTCTTTCCAAAATATTGTTAATCCATACTGAGCAAGAAACCGCATGGAATTTATCTGCAGCCTGTTATTTAATATTATATAATTTATAAAATTCCTCCCAACATTTTGTTTCTTCTTCTGTTTTCACACGCAAAGAATCAATCATAATTGCATCAAAATCATCTAAATACAAGTTATCGAACTTGTAAGTCTTCGTATATTGGCAATGCCCCCATGATTCCATACTAATGTTGTCAATCTTATTATCCACAACGTGTATATCTGCTACAAACCCATTATTACCTGAATAGTTTATTTCTATCATAAAACCATTCTCCGTTTGGCTCAGACTTTGCGATGGACCAAAACCATCGTTTAGTAGTAATGCTTTTTCATAAATCCTCACTGCATTCGTCTGCATATTCAAAATCACCAACAATGGATTTTCAACACTATCGGGAAAACATTCACCCCAACCCGGGTATGTATAGAACGGAACTAATATGGCTACGCTGTCCTTGCTATCACCAGACCTGACACAAGAAGCCACACCATAGAAATTGGATATTTGTGCGCCGCATCTCTTATAGTAACCTTTTGCAATGTTGTAACATTCACTATCTTGGTTATATTTTATATCTTGTTTTGGTGCAATCACAATTTCTTGACTTTTACATATCGTTGTACATAAAAGCAACAGCATCACAAGGCAGATATTCAAGATTCCTGTTGTTTTCATGGATTGTTTGCAAGATACATCTTTGCCAAATAATTGTAATTGTCGTTTTTCATGAGCAATTCGCACGAAAAACCGTGCTCTTTCGCTATTGACGAAAATGTTTCAAAATCAACGTAGAGCCATTTGAACGGAGTGCAACGGATTTTTCTGTATCGCATTTTGTAGATTATTTCTCCATAGTAGGAACCATTCAAGTTTATGTCGTACGAACCGTCTTCGTTTTCAAAAAGATACATCAAATCGGTGGAATCAAACAATATCTGACCGTTAGGGGCGAGGAGCGTCTTGCATTTTTTCAAAAACGTGGGAATGCCCTCAATCGTTCCGCAAATTCCTATGCCGTTCATCAACAACAAGATAGTGTCAAACGTTCCTTTGAAATCGTAGAAATCGGCAAGATACACTTGTTTCAGTCCGCGTTCTTTCATAACGTCAACCGACAATTGTGAGTTGTCGATTGAAACGACATTTTTGCCCTTATTTTGTAAATGCAAAGAATGTGCACCTGCTGCGGCGCCGACGTCTAAAATCTTTCCCGAAGCAAGTTTCAGCGCTTTTTGTTCTATTTCTGGCATTTCGTTCCACGAACGAAACAGGTAGGCGATGGGAAACTCGTCTTCCGTTGTGTATTGTGTGCTATTGAGCAATTTCGCCGTTTTTTTCTTGTCCTGAAAGTCACGAATTGCTTGGCCCATCGGGTCATGTTCGGGAGAGATTATCATATTGAATAAAGTCTAATTGTTACGACAAAGGTATGAATATTTACTAAAAACCCCGATAAACCAAAAGTCTATCGGGGCACAATTATTATGGAAACAAATGAATTATTTCTTTGAATTCAAGTAATTCAATATTCCTGCAGCAGCACGACGACCGTCACCCATAGCAAGGATAACCGTAGCACCACCACGAACAATGTCACCTCCGGCAAAAATGTCGGAAATGTTACTTTGTTGTTCTTCGTTTACCACGATTGTGTGTTTTGGCGACATTTCCAAACCAGAAACACTGTTAGGAATCAGTGGGTTAGGAGATACACCAACACTTACAACAACCAAGTCAACGTCGATTTCGTATTCTGAGCCAACCATAGGCACTGGGCTTCTACGTCCCGATGCGTCAGGCTCGCCAAGTTCCATTTTTTGAACTTTCACTTTGTTTACGTGACCTTTTTCGTCAGCGAAATATTCTACAGGATTGTTCAAGCAAAGGAATTCAACGCCTTCTTGTTGTGCGTGGTGAATTTCTTCCTTACGTGCAGGCATTTCGTCAAGCGAACGGCGATAGATAATCATTGCACGTTCTGCGCCCAAACGTTTTGCTGTTCTTACAGAGTCCATTGCAGTGTTTCCGCCACCAATAACGGCTACGTTTTTCCCGAAGAATGTAGGAGTGTCGAAATCAGGTTTTGCGGCACCCATCAAGTTCACACGAGTCAAGTATTCGTTTGATGAAAGGATACCAGTGTAATTTTCGCCCGGAATGCCCATAAATCTTGGAAGACCTGCACCGCTACTTACGAAGAATGCATTGTAGCCCTCGGCACGCAAATCGTCGATTGTGGCAGTGTTTCCTACAACGAAATCTTTCACGAATTGTACGCCCAATTTCTCCAAATTGTTGATTTCAACATCAACAATGTTGTTTGGCAAACGGAATTCTGGAATACCATATTTCAACACACCGCCAATTTCGTGCAATGCTTCGAATACGGTAACTTCGCAACCTGCTTTTGCCAAATCGCCGGCACAAGCAAGACCTGCAGGTCCAGAACCGATAACGGCTACTTTGAAACCATTTTTCGGAGCAACTTCAGGCAATGACATTTTTCCAGATTCACGTTCGTAATCGGCAACAAAACGTTCCAAGTTACCAATTGCAACGGCTGGTTTCTTCATCTTAAGATACGTACATTGTGCCTCGCATTGTTTTTCTTGCGGACAAACACGACCACAAACTGCAGGCAATGCACTTGTTTGTTTGATAACCTTGGCAGCACCAAGAAAATCTTCGTTTTCAATACATTTAATGAAGCCAGGAATATAAATACCTACCGGACAACCGTCCATACACGTGGGGTTAGGGCAGTCCAAACATCTGTGTGATTCTTGGATTGCTTGTTCCTTGGTGATACCAATATTTACTTCCTTGTAGTTTCTGCTACGTTCAATAGGATCTTGCTCAGGCATAGAAATTCTCTCAATATTTTCACGATCTTTTGCAGATATTTTTTTTCGCAATTCTTCACGCCAAGCTTGTGCACGTTGTTCTTTTATAAATTCGAGATCTTTCATTTTGCAAGTCTTATTTTGTGGTTTGTAAATATTGTTCAAGAGCTTCTTTCTCTTCAGCCTTGTATGCACCCATACGCATCATCATTTCGCCGAAGTCAACTTTGTGAGCATCGAATTCAGGACCATCGACGCAGACGAATTTCGTCTTTCCGTCGATTGTGACACGACACGCACCGCACATTCCCGTACCGTCAACCATAATGGTGTTCAAGCTGGCATACGTAGGAATTTCATATTTTTTTGTTGTCAGTGCGGCAAATTTCATCATTATGGCAGGGCCAATCACCATACAGAAGTCGATTTTTTCTTTTGCTATCGCTTCTTCCATACCTACGGTGACAACACCTTGTTTTCCGTAAGAACCATCGTCGGTCATAATGATAACCTCGTCGGAACTTTTACGGATTTCGTCTTCCAATATAATTAAATCTTTGTTACGAGCTGCCAAAACAGAGATAACCTTGTTTCCAGCTGCCTTCATAGCCTGAACGATAGGCAAAAGGGGAGCAACACCAACGCCACCGCCACAACAAAGTACTGTTCCGAATTTTTCAATGTGTGTTGCCTTTCCAAGAGGACCAACAACGTCGTACAAAGAATCGCCAGCATTCAAGGCAACGATTTTGCTTGTGGAAACACCCACTTTCTGAAGAATCAGTGTGATTGTCCCTTTTTCTACATCTGAACTGGAAATCGTAAGAGGAATACGTTCACCTTTCTCGTCAACTCTGACAATTACAAAGTGACCAGCTTTTCTTTTCTTTGCGATGAGTGGCGCCTCAACTATCAATTGAGCCACATTCTCGGAAAGCATTTTTTTGTCTATAATCTTGTTCATTCTATTTATCTTTAAAGTCCGGCAAAATTACAATTATTCATTGTAAATCAAAAGAATTGAGAAATTAAAATTTTTTAAATAATTTGATATGTTTTGAAAAACGGTTAATATCTTTTTAAAAAATTGTAAAAAGAATAGACAAAATCAGTTCAATAATTAAAGATTATTTTGCACTTTTGTCGGCGAAAAAATTTAAATATCAAAATGAAGAAACATAATTTCAATGCAGGACCGTCCATTCTACCACGCGAAGTGATTGAAGACACTGCAAAAGCAGTGCTTGACTTCGAAAATGATGGACTTTCAATTTTAGAGATTAGCCATAGAGCTAAAAACTTTCAACCAGTTGTTGATGAGGCTGTCTCCTTGTTCAAAGAATTGTTAGACATTCCTGAAGGATACTCCGTTATTTTCCTTGGTGGTGGTGCAAGTTTGGAATTCTGTATGGTTCCATACAACTTCTTGGAAAAGAAAGCAGCATATTTGAACACTGGTGTTTGGGCTAAGAAAGCCATGAAGGAAGCAAAACTTTTTGGCGAAGTTGTTGAAGTCGCTTCGTCGGCTGACGCTAACTATACGTTCATTCCAAAGAATTTCACTATCCCGACTGATGCTGACTATTTCCACATCACGACAAACAATACTATATATGGTACAGAATTGTTGAAAGATTTGGATTCTCCAGTGCCAATGTTCGCCGATATGTCATCGGATATTTTCTCTCGTCCAATTGACGTTTCAAAATATGGCGTGATTTACGGTGGAGCTCAAAAGAACTTGGCTCCTGCAGGCGTTACGTTCGTTGTGATTAAGAACGATTTGCTTGGCAAGGTTTCTCGTCAAATCCCTACGATGCTTGACTACCGTACGCACATCGACGGAAATTCATTGTTCAACACACCTCCTGTATTGCCAATCTATTCGGCTTTGTTGAACTTGCGTTGGTTGAAGAAACAAGGTGGTGTTAAGGAAATGGAACGCCGCAATATTGAAAAAGCTAACTTGCTTTACGATGCAATCGACAACAGTAAGATTTTCGTCGGAACAGCCAAAGCTGAAGACCGTTCAAGAATGAACATCTGCTTCGTGATGAAGGAAGAATACAAGGAAAAAGAAGCAGATTTCTTGAAATTCGCTCAGGAAAGAGGAATGGTCGGCGTGAAAGGTCACCGCTCAGTAGGAGGTTTCCGTGCTTCTTGCTACAATGCTCTTCCAAAAGAAAGCGTTCAGGCATTGATTGACTGCATGAAAGAATTTGAAAGAACAATTTAATTTAATCGTATAACGACGAAGGAGAAAGTTCAGCTTTCTCCTTTTTTAATTTTATAGAAATGACAAAAGTACTTGTTGCTACCGAAAAACCATTTGCTAAAGCAGCAGTGGACGGTATTAAAGAAATCGTTGAAAAAGCAGGTTTTACATTTGCTTTGTTGGAATCTTACACTGAAAAATCTGCATTGCTGCAGGCAGTTGCCGACGCTGACGCTATTATCATCAGAAGTGATAAGGTTGATGCCGAAGTGTTGGACGCTGCTAAAAATCTTAAAATTGTTGTTCGTGCCGGTGCCGGTTACGATAACGTTGACTTGGCTGCCGCAACTGCTCACAATGTAGTTGTGATGAACACTCCGGGACAAAACGCCAATGCTGTTGCCGAATTGGTGTTCGGTTTGTTGGTATTCGCCGTTCGTAATTTCTTCAACGGAAAATCTGGTTCAGAATTGATGGGCAAGAAACTTGGTATCTTGGCATTCGGTAATGTTGGCCGTAATGTTGCCCGTGTTGCCAAAGGTTTTGGAATGGAAGTGTATGCTTACGACGCATATTGTCCTGCTGAAATTATTGAAGCTGCTGGCGTTAAGGCAGTTGCAAACCAGAACGAATTGTTCAAGACGTGCGATGTTGTTTCTTTGCACATTCCTGCAACTCCTGAAACAATCAACAGCATCAACTACGATATGGTTAACCAGATGAAGAAAGGTGGTATTTTGGTTAACACAGCACGTAAAGAAGTTATTGACGAAGCAGGTCTGATTAAATTGATGACGGAACGTGCTGATTTGAAGTATGTTACTGACATTATGCCAGCCGCTAACGATGAATTTGCTAAATTCGAAGGCCGTTATTTCTCAACTCCTAAGAAAATGGGTGCCCAAACCTCCGAAGCAAACATCAACGCTGGTTTGGCAGCAGCTCGTCAAATCGTTTCTTTCATCACAACAGGTGACAAGAAATTCCAAGTAAATAAATAAGATTTAATCATAATTCTACATTGAAGTTAAGGGATTTCCGTGAGGGAGTCCCTTTTTTATTCGCCGCAATCGCAAATTACCGAAATACAAAAC
>JAFZTG010000023.1 GCA_017618935.1 Bacteroidales bacterium
TCCGAAGACTGAATCAGAATAGGCATATTCTTGTTGTATTCACGCACGTGTTCCATAAAGGTCATTCCCGCATTTTTGTCCAAAACGCCGTTTCGTTCAAATTCCATATCGGAAATGACGCAGGTCATGAAGTCCTTGTATTTGTTGAACAAGAATGTGGCTTCCTCGTAGTTCCGAGCCCACAGAAGTTTTGGCCGAGAACGGATTTTTGACAATTTTTCCAACTCGTTTGACTCAAAATCGGAGATTTGTTCACCCACTTGGTCAAACAGCACGGAGAAAATAATCGGAAGATATTTCGAGTAATACTGCGTAGAGTCCTCAATTAGGAGCATGGTACGTACCAAGCCGATTTTCGTGTCGTTTTCGACATTGGCAAGGTCTTCCAGCGATTTCACCATCGCAAAGAAAATTTGCGAGTCGCCGCTCCAAATAAAAATTTTGTTGAACAAGGTCGTTTTTGCGACCATATCTTCAAAATATGCTATGTTCGACCTTGGGTTAAGTAGTAGATACACAGGTACTTCTGGTGTTATCTTCTTGATTTTCGCACTCAGCGAAAGAGGTTTCTGCACGTCGGCTCCAACCATGAGGACAACCAAGTCAAAATGTGTGGTTTTGAGCAAATCAAGAGCTTGCTTATGCGACGACACGCCAATAATTCTCGGCAAGGAAAATATGCTATATTGGTAAATCGGTCCCATAAATTTCTCAAAGAAGCTGTCGTCTTTTTCAAGATTGAAAGCATCGTACATTGTTGCAACGAACAAGATTTGTGAAACTTTGTGTTTCATCATGTCAAGGTAAATGTACTTGTCCAAAGTCTGTTCGTTCAGCAATTTTTGCAGCGGTTTGTCGCTATTGATAAGCGATTCGCGCGAAAGTTCCTCCTTACTTGTGGGGTTATTATTTTGTATGGGATTGTTTGAAAGCAATCGCCCTTTGGTATCGTTTATGTGACGGCACAATAAGTATCCTATCGTGTTGGCAAGCTCGTGTTCTTCGGGAAGAAAGAGATTTTCCGTGTCGATGTAGTCATCCTTGGTGTAAAAAATCTCAATGGTTCCCGTCGTGTTGTCAAATGTCACGAAGGTTTCCTTCATTGAACACGTGGACTCCTGAAAGCCGTGAGAGGTATAGATATTGGTGTCAAATTTTATACGACAGCACGCACAGTCGGAATATTTCCAATATTGAGGCAGAATGTCGCATATATCTTGTAGGATTTTTTCTGTGGGAGCCCCGGAATTTATAATATCTTTGACTTTTTTTATCGCATCGAGTTCCTTGGTACGTTTGTCACATTGTTCAGAAACCGTAACAAGTTGATTTTCAGAAATGAAACCCGTGATAAGCGTAGCAGCATAAAATAAATCGGCTTCATCAAACATTTTATATTCAGGCTGTTCCTTATAATAGATGGAGATGCCGCCAACAACCTTGTCTCCAATTCTAAGTTCCTGAATCTGAACGTTTTTACTTATCGTAAAAAGAGAACTGTAATAATTTATGTCTTTGTACGAAATGAGAACGCCAAGCACGTCGGGAAAAATGGCAATGCAATTACACATTTCGGGAAGCATAGTGTGGACAGACTTCCCTTTTTGTCCAACCTCAATTATTTTTTGTAAAATTGTTCGCATACTAAAAATCCGTGAGACGAAGATACAAAAAAATATTGAGCAATACTATATGTTGCTTTTTTATTACATCACACTGTCGTACACCAACATTGTTTTTCGGGCAAAATTCTCCAAAGTAAATTCTTTATCCCGTTCAAATCCCTCGTTGATGAGGTGATTGCGTAAATTTGCGTTCTCGTGCAAATCCAACATTGCCTGTGCTATGCTTTCAACTTTGTAGGGGTCAACATAGTAGCCCGCGTTTCCTGCAACTTCGGGTAACGACGACGTGTTACTCAAAATAATGGGCGTTCCGCTTTTGAATGCCTCCAACACGGGGATTCCGAAACCTTCATATTTTGAGGGATACAAGAAAATTTCTGCTGACTGATATATGATTGGCAAAATATCGTTTCCGACATCAGAGCGAATCAATATTTTATCTTGTAAGTTGTTTTTCTCAATATATGCCAATAACTGTTTATAGTATTCACGTCCTTTACCCACAATAACAAGTGGTATGTCAATTTTCTCACGAATTGTATTATATGCTTGGGCAAGGGCTATCACATTTTTTCTGTCCATAATGGCACCAACATACAACATATAGTTGCGTGGGAAGCCATATTTTTCCAAGGTTTCTTCCTTTTCTTTCTTGGTGTACTTTTGTGCAAAGATATCGCTACACGTTTGATATACGACGTGAATTTTTCGAGGATCAATGTTAAAGTTATGAATAATATCTTGTTTTGTCGCTTCGCTTGTCGCAATGATTGCATTGGCATTCAAACAAGAATTTTTCCATTTTGCATCGTAGATCTTCTTGTCGATAAACGGAAAATCTTTTGGAAAGAGTTTGTAAATCAAATCGTGAATGGTAACGACAGACTTAATCTTTGTCTTTTCAATACCAATGGGTAGTTCGTGGCTCAAACCATGGAAAATATCAATATCGTGTTCCAATAACGCATTGAGTATCAAGCGAGTTCTCCACATCGCCTTCGAGGTGAACATGCCAGAAGTGACCGTTTCAAAATCTTGGGTAAAAAAGAAACTTTCGTCGCTGTAAGTTACTGAAGGAGTGAATAATATGTACGAATTATCGGGAAAATAAGATTTCAGACTACGTACCAAACTACGGCTATAATTGCCAAGTCCCGTTCCGTTGTGAAATAATCGTTTTGCGTCGAATCCTATTCTGTACATATTAGAAATGAGAAAGAATGTTTACAATGTGAATTGGCTTGAGCGAGATATTATTTCGGTCAATATATGCTTTGATATTCATCAAACAAGAATATTCCGTTCCTGTAATATACTCAGCACCAGTTTCTTGTGCAAAGCGAACTTTTTGTTCGACCATTGCCGATGAAATTTCTTTTTGTTTCAACGAAAATGTGCCACCAAAACCGCAACATGTGGTGCTTTCTTCCATTTCTACGATTTCAAGTCCTTTTACGTGTTGCAAAAGTGTACGAGGTTCCGTCGTCATTCCGTATTCGCGAAGGGCAGAACAAGAATCGTGGACGGTTACCTTTGCATTGAATGTTGCTCCCAAATCTTCAATTTTCAATACGTTTACAAGAAAATCGCAAATGTCGAAGAGTCTATTTGAGAGTTGTACTGCCGCTTTTTTGTCATTTTCGTTTTCAAAAAGCGATGCATATCTCCGCTTGATAAATCCTGTGCAAGAACCTCCAGGACTTACAATGTAGCGTTCGCCTGCAAAATCATTCAGGAACTTTTGCGCAAGTTCCCGTGATTCCTTCATATAGCCACTATTGAACTGTGGTTGACCGCAACACGTCTGTTGTGGGTTGTAATGCACCTTGCAACCGACATGCTCCAGTATCTTCACCAGATTTTTCCCAATCTCAGGTTCCAACTGGTCAACAAAACAGGGTATAAATACATCTACGTCCATAGAAAATTCTTTATAAGCAAAAGTAATAATTGTTTGTGTAATTATTAATACAATTTATTACGTTTTACGAGATAGTTTGTTAAAATTTGTTCAAACCCTTTGTTAATATCGGCTGTCACGAAGTCAATTTTGTATTTTTCGCACGTGGTGTGAAGTTGGTTGATGAGGGCTGCAAGTCGTGATTTATATGCTTCTCTCACGGTGTTGGGATTGATTTTCACGACTTCTCCCGTTTCCATATCGGTAAGTTCCGTCGGACGGTTTTCAAATGCAAAATTCGTTTCAAACTGTTCGTCAACGACGTGAAAAAGAATCACTTCATTTTGATTGTATTTCAAATGTTGCAATGCCTTAAACAAATTTTCATTGTCGTCCTGTTGCAAAAAGTCGCTAAAAATAATGATAA
>JAFZTG010000203.1 GCA_017618935.1 Bacteroidales bacterium
ATGTCGCCCCGTTCGCCTGTCCTGATTCTCACTGCATCTTCAAGCGGGATGATGAAAATTCGGCCGTCGCCGATTTCGCCTGTCTGTGCCGCACTAAGAATTGCCGATACGGTTTTCTCAGCATTTTTGTCGCGGACAATCACCGAAACCAGTGTCCGTTCAATACAACTCGTATCGTAGGCGATACCTCTGTAAATTCGCGCCTGCCGAGTCTTTCCCACACCACGCACGTCGTAGTACGAAAACCATTCAATGTCGGCTGCAAGAAGTGCTTCTTTCACATCTTCGAACTTAGTCTTGCGAATAATTGCTTCAATCTTTTTCATAACTATATTTTTTAATTTAACATTTAGAAACTCAGTCCCATTACTAAATAGCCACCTTCGGAAGTCGGGTTCCAGATTGCTTGTGTGAACAATCCTAGATTGTACGTCTCGCTTATCGGGATAGGCTTCAGCGCTTTGATGCTGATGTTCGTCAGGGCGAAACCTTCGGTAGCGTACAAACTTGTTTTCCATGGCACGAAGCCCAGTTCCGCCTCCCAACTCAGCGAACCGAATTCAAATGGTGCACCGATTGAGAAATACGATGAATAGGCCATGTCGCCGTTTGCGTTCTTCACTCCGTCGGCACCGGCAAAGTTTGTGAACCAGTTCAGCGAGAGAAATCCGAAATCGTAACCGATTTGACCTTCAAACACGTGTGGCGTTGCGTCTTTTTCGTAATGAAAATATGAATCGGGAACACCCGGCTCTGCAAAATAATAATCGGTAACCGACACGCTAAAACCTCCGATTCCGTAACCCAACGTGAGGTCGAACTCCTTGGTGTCGAACGATTCGAAACCGACGGAACCCCAGGCGCCGAACGAAAATCCTTTCCATCCAATTTCCACTGACGGTTGGAGCGAAACACCTCCGCACGCTTGGCCACGCCATATATAACTACTTACTAAATCACCTCCGACTTCTGCCGTGAAATCTGATTCTGGCTCGTCGGCAAACAATGGAACTGTTGCGAACAACGCCATTGCGACACATACTATTTTTATTCTATTTCGTTTCATAACATTTCGTTTTAATTTGTAAACTTTTGATTGATTTATCCAAGGGCGGTGCACCTTTGCTCCTTGGTGATTTTTTCTATTCCATGTCATTCGTATGACCATATTGATTCCTGCCAGCCCTTTCGGGCTGATTCTTTGTGTTTACCAATATGTTCCTTACAAATCGCATCTTTTTGTTATTGTTTGGTGCAAATGTATAACTAAATTTTAAAAAAACAATAACAAATTGTAATTTTTCTTTAATTTTTACTTAAAAAAATATACCAACTCGGTTTGTTTGGTTAAAAATTGAAATCAAAAAGAAGGTTTTATTGGTAATTCCAAACTTCTGCCCGAAACGAATTCGCGCATTGTGATAGCGATGTAAGAGAATCAGTATCAATAAGATGGAATCAAGAAGTGCGTGTACGGGTGCAGTTATAACGTGCAAACCATAATGTATTCCTCGTCGGTTTCGCGAATAATTGAGTTTCCAGAAAGAAACATCAAATTTCAGGATGGAATAAAGAATAATGTTATATTTGTTACTGAAAAACAACGATTTATGATACTTTATTTTTCGGGGTCGGGCAATAGTTTGGCAATTGCACGACAGTTGGCAGAGAAGTTGGGCGAACGTGTAATGTCGCTTTACGATGCGTTACATGCTGATTTACAAGGCGAAACGCGCATTGGTTTGGTATATCCAACCTATTGGCTCGACGCGCCAATGGCGGTGAAACAACTTGTGGCTCAGTTAGTTTTGCCGAAAAATGCGTACACGTTCATTGTAATTACTTGTGGCGCACAAACCAACAATGCCGTTTGGTCAGTTCGTAGGATACTTAAACAGAAGGGGGTGCGACTAAATTATTGCCACAAAATCCGCGTACCCGACAGCAGTGCCATAGCATTTGGCAGAAATCCCAACGACCAGGCATGGAAGTTCGACAAGTATGCTTCACGTATCGATTTGATTGCGAAGGAGATAGCCGACAAACGTAACCGCTTGCATTTTAGCGAATTCGACCCATTTGGATGGATATTAAACACAAAAGCGCTCTCGCAAAAAGCGTATCGGCTCACGCTGCCTGCTATAAATTCCGAAAAATGTATCGGTTGTGGCGTTTGCACAAAGGTTTGTCCGCAAGCAAACATTAGTCTTATTGACAAAAAAGCCGTTATGTCCGACCGTTGTACTCTCTGTTTGGCCTGCTTGCATTTTTGTCAGCAGCAAGCCGTTGAAATTGCCGGAAAGCCAACAATAGCCGAACGGCAATATCATCATCCCAATGTAAAGTTGAGAGATTTGCTGCGAAGGGAATAAGTTTTCTCAAAAATTGCTAATTTTGGTTGTTATTTGATTGAATGAAGATGCAGATTCAAAAACAACGGATTTGTGCCGTAGCCTCAGTCATGGTTGCGGTTTTCTACCTTGTCGTGATGATTACGTTCGGCAACGACTGCACAATTGCGGAACAGAAATTATCCGAGGAGAATGCCTTCATCAACTATGTGGAGACACAAATTGGCAACCAAGAACTGCCGATTAACAGCATCAGTTCCGTCATTAGTTTATGCAAGTCACCCATAAAGACATTGTCCGACGATGACTTTCTTGCAATTGTAGAAAACACAAGACACGTTTCCGAATTTGCATATTTTGCCCATCCGATACGAAACACCAATGCACGAATTTTTGCAAATACCGACATTATTTTCCCATTTAATTGTTTTTGGTAAAGTATTGATTTCTACCATCTTGTAACAAAATCCAAGATTGGGTTTTGTTATACTCTTTTTGTAAAAAATCAATAAAAACAACAGCATTACGATGTTTGTAATGCACAAAACATTTGATACAATGAACTCAACTTACATAATTGGACTTATACTCGTAGCAGCCGTTGTAGTCCCAATGGCATTATTAAACCGTAAGAAAAACAAGAAAAATGCGGCTATAAAAGTGGAATTTTCCGCTTTGACCAAAACTGCAATTATAGCAAACCAAGAACAGTGGAACGGTCACATTATTGCGATAGATAAGATTGAAAAAAAGTGTTTTTTCGTTTACCAGGACGAAAAATCCTGCAATTCGCAGAGTATTGACCTCACGCAATACGCCTCGTGTCGTGTTGTGACCAGCAGTTCAATGGGCTCGTCAACCACGTCGGTCGAAATGGTGGAACTTGTGTTCTCTCCCAAAATCAAGGATGCGGAAAGCATCAGTCTTGTGTTCTTCGACGCGGAAAAAGATGGTTTCACGCTTAACGGAGAATTGCAGATAGCCGAGCGTTGGAGAAAATATTGTGCCGATTGTATGAAATAAAAAAAAGTAAACTATGTATTCTACAATAATGGTTGTGATTTTTGTTCTTGGCTATGTATGTATTGCTCTTGAACATCCGTTGAAACTCGACAAAGCGGCAATCGCCTTGTTGATAGGAGTCCTTACGTGGACCGTATTTATTTTGTTTGGAGAAAACGACGTTCACAATGTGGTTTCTTTGCTGAGCGAGAACTTGGCAGAAACCGCACAAACGTTGTTTTTCCTGTTTGCCGCAATGACAATCGTGGAAATAATCGACTGCCATAATGGTTTCAAGGTGATTACCGACAAGATTCGGGCGACAAACAAGGTGAAACTGATGTGGCTTATAGGTTTTCTCACATTTTTTATGTCGGCTGTGCTCGACAACCTTACTACCACAATAGTACTGCTTTCGTTGCTTCGGAAACTTATTGGCGACAAGGAAACGCGATGGACATTTGCAAGTATTGTGGTGCTTGCGGCGAATGCTGGTGGCGCATGGTCGCCAATTGGCGATGTGACGACCATAATGCTTTGGATTGGTGGACAAATTTCGGCATTAAACATCATTAAGGGAATTTTTATTCCAAGTTTGGTTTCCCTTGTGGTACCACTCGTCGTGCTTTCGTTCACAATGAAAGGTGAACTTGCCCGTCCTGATTCCGATAACGCCGAAAATGCCCTTACTACGCCAGTCGAGCAAAAATCTTTTCTGATTTTGGGCGTTTCGTTACTATTGTTTGTCCCTGTGTTCAAGACATTTACACATTTACCACCATTTATGGGAATGTTGTTCAGTTTGGGAACAATATGGTTGATTAGCCACATACAATCATCTCATTCTCAGGGAGAGAAGAAAGAACGACTATCGGTTACGGAGTGTTTGCGGCATGTGGATTCCTCTACGATTTTCTTTTTCCTCGGCATTCTCACCGCTGTTGGTGCATTGGGCGCGGCTGGTCAGTTGGGACAACTTTCCGAGTGGCTACGCAATGCCACAGGAGGCAACATCTATCTTATTGACAGTGTGATAGGCGTACTATCGTCCATCATCGACAATGTACCACTAGTTGCCGCTTCAATGGGAATGTATTCTATTGACCCGACCGTGGCTGAATTTGCCGTTGACGGTACATTTTGGTCTATGCTTGCGTATTGTGCCGGAACAGGAGGCTCAATTCTCATTATTGGTTCGGCAGCCGGTGTTGCCGCAATGGGATTGGAAAAGATAGACTTCATTTGGTATTTGAAGCACATTAGTTGGCTTGCCCTTGTCGGCTATTTTGCAGGTGTGCTTTGCATATATCTGGGGCTGTAAGTAATTAAGAATTAAGAGTTAAGAATGAGGAATTTCCTTGTCTTAACTCTTAATTTTCTGTTGTGATTTTTGAAAGAATTGCCTTGATTCTACCAAAGAAATTCCAAAAATCTTATGATATTTTTGGAATTGATTCCAAAAAACTTATAAGAATTTTGGAAAAGTAAAAAAAGGATATATCTTTGGTGAAAATTAAAAACTATGATTGAAAGACTGTTACAATCGAAAATAGAAAATGCCATAGATTCTAAAAAAGCAGTTGTGCTAATTGGTGCCCGGCAGGTTGGAAAATCTACGTTGCTTCATCAACTTTTGGATGAAAAAGACGATGTACTTTGGTTAAGTGGTGACAATGCGGAAACAATTGATATGCTGAAAGATGCAACCGTCGGCAAACTGCGGACAATAATCGGTCGGCACACAACACTTGTAATAGACGAAGCACAGCGAATACCCGATATTGGTCTGAAACTCAAACTTATAACCGACCAAATAGGCAACGTGCAGATTTTTGCATCGGGTAGCAGTTCGTTTGAATTAACATCGAAAGTCAATGAGCCTCTAACTGGTCGAAAACGTGAATTCAAGCTGTTTCCCCTGTCATTTGCCGAAATGGTGCAACACACTAACTATATAGCTGAAGTTGGAATGCTACCACAACGACTTGTGTACGGATATTATCCCGAGGTTGTGAACAACATAGGTGCAGAACCGATAGTTCTTAAAGAGTTGATTGACAGCTATTTATTTAAAGATATTTTTTCGCTTGACGGAATCACAAAATCAAGTAAGATAGTCAGTTTGTTGAAAGCACTGGCTCTGCAAGTTGGTAATTTGGTGTCGTACAACGAAATAGGGAATTTGATAGGAATGGATTCGAAAACGGTGGAAAAATACATCGACATAATGGAAAAAAGTTTCATTGTGTTCCGATTAGGTTCGTTTAGTCGTAATGTTCGCAACGAACTTAAAGCGAGCAAAAAAATATATTTTTGGGATTTGGGCATTCGTAACGCATTGATTAACAATTTCAACCCTCTTGAAAATCGGAACGATATTGGCGCGTTATGGGAAAATTTTGCCATAACCGAGCGTCTGAAACAAAATGAGTATGGCGGTCAGTTTGTACAATCTTGGTTTTGGCGCACCCAACAACAAAGCGAGATTGATTATTTGGAAGATAGCGGCGGAAATCTTTCTGCGTATGAATTTAAATGGAATAGCAAAAAAATGAATACAAAATGTCCTGTTTCATTTACCAACTCATACCCAGATGCTCATTTTAAGGTAATAACCCCCAATAACATAGAAGATTTTTTGAGCGTGGAATAAGTGCATTATCCATAACTCGAAAAAAATTGAGTTGTGGACGGGGAATATATCTTTCGCGAAACCACAGACACAAATTCGGGGATTTCAAAACAAATCCTGAGTGTGAACAACATCTAAACAAAATATATCTGATTTTTTCTTCTTTCGCAACTTTTTCCCTACTTTTGTAGTCTTATAAAAGAAACCTTAAAACTAAGAAAATGAAACTCTCTACAATTAAT
>JAFZTG010000204.1 GCA_017618935.1 Bacteroidales bacterium
GAAGTTGATGAGTGATAGTTTGCAGAAATTGGCAGGTAGCAAGATGCGTACGATTCTTGCAAAAATGACCGACAAACCAATACGAGGTATTTTAACGGGTACGATTGTCACCACGGCTATTCAGTCGTCATCGGCAACTACCATTATGGTCGTGAGCTTTGTGAACGCCGGTTTGTTGTCGCTTGCGGGCGCAATTGCCGTGATTATGGGTGCAAACATAGGAACAACGGTAACGGCGTGGATTATTTCGTTGTTCGGTCTTGGCGAATCAAGCGGGGCTCTTAGTTTTCCTCTTATTGCCGTTGCAATTGTATTGCCGTTCATGTTTATGAAAAAAGACAAACTCAAATCTATTCACGAGTTTGTCATAGGACTTGCGTTTCTTCTTATCGGCTTGCAATTCTTGCAGAATGTGATGCCAAACCTTGAAGAATATCCACATTTTTTGGAAACATTGGGAACACTCTCGAACTATGGGTATCTTTCAATCTTACTGTTTATCGTTATAGGGGCAGCATTGACGTGTTTGGTACAAGCCAGTGCCGCAATGATGGCAATCACGCTCGTAATGTGTTACAAGGGCTGGATTGGCTTTGACGTTGCCGTGGCTCTCGTTATGGGACAAAACATTGGTACAACAATCACTGCAAATCTTGCAGCCATGGTTGCAAATGCGATGGCAAAAAAAGCAGCACGCGCCCATTTGGTGTTCAACGTGCTGGGTGTGGTCATCACGCTTATCGTGTTTTATCCGTTGATGCAGCTGATTGCAAAAATGACGATTGGTTTCATCGGTGCCGACCCGTATGCGTTGCCAAACAGCGACGGCTACAATCCTACGGCTATTCCTATGGCGTTGTCAATATTCCATACGTTCTTCAACGTGGTCAATACGATGATTTTGGTTTGGTTCATCCCACAAATCATCAAAATCGTGGACTGGATGGTGAAAACGCCTGCCGAAGACGATGAAATTTTCAAATTGAAATACATCCCAAGTCACTTTATGAGCACGTCGGAGTTGGATTTGGAAAGTGCGCAGCAGGAAATACAACTTTTTTCTCGCCGCGTCTTAAAAATGTACGATTATCTTCCCGAGTTGAACAAGGTGAAATCGGAAGACGCTTTTCTTGATTACCTTGCAAAAATCAAGAAATATGAGGAAATAACCGATGTGATGGAAATTGAAATTGCAAAATTCTTGACGCATATTTCCGAGACAATCGGTAGTAAGGAAGGTTCCAAGAAAATCAGTGCTATGCTCCGTATTATTGACAATTTAGAGAGCATTGGCGACAGTATATATCACATTTCCATAACGAAGAAAGCACAACGCGAACAAAGAGTGGAGTTCGGAGCCAATAACGACGGACATCTGCAAAAAATGTTCGATTGCGTTCGTCACGCTTTGGAAATTATGGATGCGAACTTGAACAAAAACTACGACGATGTTGAAATTACCTCGGCCTACGAAGCCGAAGATGCCATAAACGATTACCGAAACATTCTTCGTGACGTACACGTAGAAGCCCTTAAATCAGGCGATTATACGTACGAAGTCGGTACATTGTATAGTAGTATTTTTGCGTTATACGAGAAGATAGGTGACTTTGTAATCAACATTTCGCAATCTATCGTGAAATCGCAGGAATCAACACCGGCACCGGCCTTGGAGGTATAACTGATTAAGATTTCCTATTAATAATCTATTGCCGATTTAATATCCTTATTGTCGGATGATTTTGTAGGCAATGTCCTAAAGTTCTTGTTCTGTTTCTGGCGTTTTTCCCAACGCTCGCGGGCATATTGCTGCAAGTCGCTCACTTCGTCGTTTTCGTCGATGATTTCAAGTCCGAGAATGGTTTCTATAATGTCTTCCAACGTCAGAATACCTTGGAAACAGCCATATTCATCGATAATCAACGCAATCTGTGCTTTGTTTTTCAGCAATGCCTCCCATACGGCACTAATGGATTGTTCTTCGTTGAAAAACGTAATATCACGCCGCAGACTGCCTAACGTGAGGTCAAAATTGTCTTCCGCCAATTCTTCAAGAGCGTCGCTTCGCAAAACGTAGCCCGTAATGTATTCCTGCGATTCGGCATACACGGGAATTCTTGAAAAATGAAGATAATCGTCGTTGTCGTAAAACTCACGCAACGTCATTGATTCGGGAGCAATGGCGGCTACCACGCGTGGTGTCATCACGTCGCACGCCTTGATATTCTCAAGTTTTATGATATTCTGAATGATTTTATTCTCACTTTCTTCAATCACGCCTTCTTCTTCGCCCACATTTGCCATAGCCGACACTTCCTCGCGGCTTACGGTCGTCTCGCTTTCCTTTGGCGTAATCCAACGGGCAATCCATTGAATTAATTTCACAAAAGGATACATTATAACAATCAGTACGCTGATGGAGCGTGCGGTAAACGTCATAAGTCGTTTCCAGTATGATGTGCCGATTGTTTTAGGGATTATTTCCGAGAAAATAAGAATCAACATTGTTACGACAGCCGAAACAATCCCAAAGGGAATACTGTTCAATGCTATTGCCGCTTGTTTACCAACTCCTGCTGCACCAATCGTGTTGGCAATGGTGTTCAACGACAAAATTGCCGCCAAAGGTTGCTCCGTCGATAGCTTGTATTTTTTGAACAACGTCGCACTACGGCTGCCTTCTTCTTCACGCATTGTGATATAGGAAATTGGCGTTGACATCAATACAGATTCCAAGATAGAGCACAGGAATGATGTAACTAAGGCAATTAATAAATATACAATTAAGAGTATCATATAATTTTTTACGATGCAAACATACGTTAAAACTATCATATACGCAAATTCCCCACGGTTTGTAGTGCCCAAAAGACGAAAAAAACGTATTTTTACCATCATTTATTTCTATGAAGACAAAGTCAGAGCTGCTTTTGCAGGCATATATCGAGGAACACATTGAAGACGAGCCGGAAATTCTCAAGGAATTGAATCGGCAAGCACATCTTACCTTGTTGCACCCAAGAATGCTTTCGGGACACGTTCAAGGAAGGATTCTGAAAATGTTTATGCAGATGATTCAACCCAAGCACGTGCTTGAAATCGGCACCTATACGGGCTATTCTGCTCTGTGCCTTGCCGAAGGTTTGTCGGATGAGGCAACACTCGATACCATTGAAATTAATGACGAACTGGAAGACAAGATTCTGAAGTTTTTTCATGCCTCGGAACACGGAAACAAAATCCAACTGCACATAGGCGACGCCCTTTCAATTATTCCGACGTTTCCCTATGCGTTCGACGCCGTGTTTATTGACGGCAACAAACGACATTATTGTGCGTACTACGAGGCGTGTATGCAGAAACTGAACGTAGGCGGTTATATATTTGCCGACAATACCTTGTGGGACGGCCACGTGATAGACGAAATCGTTGACAAAAACGATTTGCAGACAAAGGGAATACTTGAATTTAATGACTTGGTGAAACAGGATTCCCGCGTTGAGACCGTTATTTTACCTATTCGTGACGGCATAACTATTTTGCGGAAATGCAAATAAAAACCCACAACGATTTCTCATTGTGGGTTAGAAGAATAGGAAATTGAAAATCTTTTAGTCTTCGATTTCAACTAATTCGAAAGGAACATTGATGATAGATTTGTAATCTTCACCAGCTTCCATCATATCTTCGTCATCACTTTCGTAGTGCCATTTTACTACGATGTCGTTTCCGTTCTTAGAAATCATTTCGAATTTCTTCAACAAGTCCAAGATACATTTTGATGAACTCGTGTTGAAATACTCCAACTGAACGTTAACAACTGTTTTTGCTTGTGCTTGTTTTGAATATGCATCCAACCACTCCAAGATAGGTTTGTAGAATTCTACAGAGTTTTCAGGGATTGAACGACCTTTAATGTCGAACACACCTGTTGTTGCATCAAAACTTAAATCCGGCGTTTTTGCCGTTCCTTCCATTTTTATATTTTCCATAGCTAAAATTATTATCTTTGCAAATATGATTATTTTTTTGGAATAAAAATAAATTTCTTGTGTAAAATTTCACTCATTTCTTTTCCCTCTTCGTGTGAAATTTCGTCATCAACGTCGTAATACCATTCTATGGTGAATTTGTCGGGATTTGTCAATAACAAATCTCTTACGGTACGAACGATATTTTTTAACGAACTGGAATTGAAATAATCCAAATCAATTTTAATGACAGGATTTGACAACTCTGCCAAAAACGGCTCGTGCTTGTTTATCCAATTCTCTATCTCCGAATAATAGTTTTCGGTGTCTTCGGGGAACGAAACTCCTGAAATTTCGAAACGTTCCTTCTCTATGTCAAAATTGATTTGTGGCGTACGTTTCGTGTGCTCTTTCCGCAAATCATCTTGTAGATTCTTACTAATTTCAACCACCAATGTGACGTAGGAAATTTCGTCGTTGTATGGTTCAAAGCTGCAAAATATCGGTTTACAGCTTTTTCGGCGAATCATAATCAGACCGATACGAGGACTACCTTCTGCATCAAGATTTTCTTGCAACGTTGTTTTTTGCAATTCCTTTAATTCGTGATGAGATAAGGGGTTTATCGTATTGAGCAGATTTTGTAAAGTTTCTTTTTTGTCGTTGGAAATGAAATTTTTCGCTTCTATACGAATTGTATCGTCATTTGTGAGCGACAACCGTATAGACGCAGGACAAGGCTCGTCACTTTTCAAACAAGCGTGAGAAGTGATATTGCCTAAAATTTCTGCTGTCACAAAACGCAATGCTTTCTTCACAACGCCCGAAAAACATTGTTTTTCAGACACTTCCATAACCTTTTGCAACAAAGGTTCTATTGAAGCATTCGTTAAATAGTCACCGTGATATGAAAAGATTTCTTGTTCCATTTTTAAAAAATCTTCGCCAAGATACTCAAATTTTTTAAACTATTTCGTTTTTCTTCAAGAATTTACATTTTCTTGATCGCTGAAAAAACCATTTCAACGTCAATGTCGTTCATACATTTGAAATGTTTTTGGGGACAATGGTTCATTCCCATCTTCGTGCACGGGCGACATGGCAAGTCGTTTATCTGCACCACGCGACTTTGCGGAAGGATTGGGAAAT
Organism: Bacteroidales bacterium; assembly: GCA_017618935.1. The sequence continues at coordinate 5,121 of JAFZTG010000204.1, forward strand.
AGCCGAATTGAAAGGCTGTCGGGCCATAAA
>JAFZTG010000205.1 GCA_017618935.1 Bacteroidales bacterium
ATATCCGCGACAGACGTTTGTGGCGAGGAAACCGCAATGAGCGAATATCACACGACAATGCACATAGCAAAGGTTGCCGGTGCCGACACCGAGGAAAACAAGAACCAGACGAACTTGATCTGGAATGCGTACGAAGGTATTGACTACGAGTCGTTTATCGTGATGTGCAAACATAAGGAAAACGGCAAAATCCTTGTCGACACCTTGGCCACGCTTTCGGCAAACTTCACGTCGTACACCGTTGATACGGCAATCAACAACGTGATTTCTTATTACGTCGGTGTAAAATTGCCTGAGGTGGTAAATCCGAAAACACAGTTTTTGAAGGCAGAATCGGGCCCATTCTCGTTGGCAATTTCTAACATTGCTGAGGTTGAAAATGTAGATGTTGCAATAGGCAATACCATAATGTCCAATGTTGAGGTTTATTCTATCGGTCATAGGGTTTATGTAAAAAATGCTGAAGAAAAATCCATCACATTGTTTGACAATAGTGGTCGTGCGTTAGAATGTCGAAAAGCAGAACAAAGTGCCGAAGAGTTCAATGTTCGATTAGCTGGAGTATATTTTGTGAAAGTTGACGGCGAATCGTTTGCGGTGATTGTACGATAAAATATGTTCCAATTATTCTAACTATAAAACAAAGTAATGTTTATCTTTGTACAGCAAATTTTACGAGATGATAACGCTATTTAGAAAAGAGTTAGCAAGTTTTTTCAGTTCTTTAATAGGATATTTGGTTGTGATTGTCTTTTTGTTGGCAACTGGCTTGTTCCTCTTTGTCTTCGACGGAAATTTCAACATTCTCAATTCGGGCTATGCAAGCATTGACGGCTTGTTTATCATTGCTCCATGGATATTTTTGTTTTTGATTCCGGCAATCACAATGCGTTTTTTCTGCGAAGAAAGTAAATCGGGAACGATAGAATTGTTGCTCACAATGCCTTTGTCGGATTTTGCCATTGTGTTCGGTAAATTCTTGGCTGGCATCGTGTTGTTGTTTTTCTCCTTGTTGCCGACAATCTTGTATTATGTGACGGTATATGCTCTCGGAAGTCCCGTCGGAAACGTCGATACTGGTGCAGTAATCGGAGCCTATATCGGTTTGTTTTTGCTTGGTGGAATGTATTTGGCAATCGGTACGTTTTTATCTTCTCTTACTGATAATCAAATAATTGCATTTATTCTGACGGCGGCAATCTGTTTCATTTTTTATATTGGATTTGAGTTCGTTTCCGAACTTGTTCCCGATGTTGCCTTTCTGACAAATGTAGGCATTAGCGAACATTATAATTCCATTAGCCGTGGCGTGATTGACACTCGCGACATTGTGTATTACCTCGGTTTTATTGGATTTTTCCTTTATTGTACAACACTTTCAATTGCGAAAAAAAGAAAATAATTATGACGAAATCATCTCTTTCCATAGTAAAAAATGTCGCAATTGCAGTTGGTGTACTTATGTTGATACTCTTCCTGAGTAGCCTTGTACACAAACGGTTCGACGTGACCGAGGAAAAACGTTTCACCTTGACCGAAGCGACACAAGATTGTCTTGAAAATTTAACCGATACGATTCGTGTAACGTGCTATCTGACTGGCGATTTGCCACTGTCATTCGTAAAAATGGAACGTGAGGTTTCCGATATGTTGCAAGAATTTCAGCAAAAAGCGGGAAAATCGAATTTTATGGTGAAATTTATTGACCCTCAGTCAATTGGTGACAAAAAGAATTTTAAACATACCATTTCTCGTCTGAATAAGGATTATGGTCTTGCTCCCTATACTATTCAAGAAGAAGACGAAAATGGTAAAATCACTCAGCGATTTATCATTCCTGGCTTGATTGTCTCAACATCGCAAAAATTTGTGACTGTCAATATGTTGAGCAACACGATGGGGAATTCTCCCGAAGAACAAATCAACGAAGCATTACAAAACTTTGAATATCAATGTATAAAGGCCATTAAACAACTGACGGCAACTGAACGGAAAAACATTGCATTTTTGACCGAACAAGATGAGATTCCGCTTCTTTATTCCTACAACGCGACGGTTGCTCTCCTTGATTTGTATAATGTTGACAGGGTTTCCACGCAACAATTGCTTGATTCCATCCAAAAATACGATGCGTTGATTATTGCAGAACCAACGAAACCGTTTACAGAACAGGATAAGGCTGTGATAGACCAATATCTTATGTTCAACGGAAATGTGTTTTTCTTGTCCGATAACATTACGGTGAGTATGGATTCGTTGAAAAAAAGTGCTGTAACCTACGCATTTCCCAAGGACTTGAATATTTCCGACTTGCTGTTTAATTGGGGCGTTCGTATAAACAACACCATTTTGCTTGACAATCAATGTGCGAAAATTCCGATGAATACAGCTGCATTTGGCGAACAACCACGTTTTACGCCTATTCCGTGGTATTATTTCCCATTGTTCCGTCCGCACGATTCGCATTTGATTACCAAAAATATTGACGTTGTAAAGTCTGAATTTGCAAGTTCCATCGATACTATTGAGGGAAATTGCAATTTGCAGAAAACTGTTTTGATGACTTCGTCGGCATACGCTCGAGTGTTGGCAACGCCTAATATGGTGGGGTTCAATGTCTTGCAAAACACGCCGAACAAGGAGTTTTTCAATAAATACTTCGTTCCGACTGCCGTTCTTATGGAAGGACAATGCAAATCATTGTATCAATCACGCAAATCACCGTTGGTGGGCAGTACGCTGGAAATACCCGATTCATTTGTACGAAAGGAAGAGTCGGAACAAAATAGGATCATCGTGGTTTCCGATGGCGACATTATTCGCAATGAAATAGAAGTGACAAATGGTGACACGGTTCCCAAACCGCTGTATTTCTATAAATATTTCTCGTTCGACAAACGAATGTACACGGGTAACCTTGATTTCTTTGTCAATGCGGTTAGTTACCTTTGTGGAGACTCTGATTTGTTGTCAATTCGGGCACGCGAAATCAAAATTCGATTGCTCAATAAAAGTAAACTCGTCGAAGAAAAACTCTTGTGGCAACTGCTTAACGTGGTTGGTCCTATTGTAATCGTTTCTTTGATTGGAATAATTCTTTTCTATATACGTAAACGAAAATATTCAAAGCACTATGTTGGCTAAACGAATCATACCCTGTCTTGACATAAAAGACGGCAGAACGGTAAAAGGTGTCAATTTTCTGGGACTTCGCGATGCCGGCGACCCGGTGGAATTGGGGGCGATGTATGCCGAACAAGGTGCCGATGAGTTGACGTTTCTTGATATTACTGCCACAATTGAAGGAAGAGATACGTTTGCCGCATTGGTGAAAAAAATAGCCTTGCATTTGAATATTCCGTTTACCGTGGGTGGTGGCATAAAATCGGTGCACGACGTGGGTGTGCTGCTTGCTGCCGGAGCTGATAAAATTTCGATAAATTCGGCAGCCGTGTATAATCCCGCTTTGATAACGGAACTTGCCAAAGAGTTTGGCTCTCAGTGTATTGTAGTTGCGATTGACACAAAATTGCATGGTGACACGTGGATGGTTTACACGCACGGAGGTCACCAATCTACCGAAATAAAGACATTGGACTGGGTTCGCGAAGTGTATGATCGAGGTGCGGGTGAAATTCTGCTTACGTCGATGAATCACGACGGAACCAAGGGAGGCTTTGCTAACGAAATAACTCGTCAAGTTTCCGAAATGGTTGACATTCCTGTAATTGCATCTGGCGGTGCAGGAACAATGGAACATTTCAAAGATGTGTTTACCCAAGGAAAAGCGGATGCTGCTCTCGCTGCAAGCATATTCCATTTTAAGGAAATCGCCATTCCTGAGTTAAAAAATTATTTACGACAACAAAATATACCTGTGAGATAATGGAATTGAATTTCGCAAAATATGCCGACGGCTTGATACCAGCCATTGTTCAGGATGCCGACACTCGTGTGGTGCTTATGCTCGGCTTTATGAACAAAGAAGCGTTTGACAAAACGATGGCAACAAAAAAAGTGACCTTTTATAGTCGCTCACGGCAAACACTCTGGACAAAAGGCGAAACGTCGGGAAATTTTTTGAATCTTGTTGACATAAAGATTGACTGCGATAACGACACGCTTCTGGTTAAGGCACACCCCATAGGACCGACGTGCCACAAAGGAACCGACACGTGTTGGGCTGAAGATAATAAAGGTATTTCATTGTCGGTTTTGCAAGAAAAGATTGCTCGCGAACTGCAAGAATTACCGTCAGATTCCGATTTGACAAAATTACTCAATAAAGGTGGCGCCAACAAGCTTGCACAGGAAGTTGGCGAAAATGCGTTGGAAACGATTATTCAGGTTACCAACGGTTCGCAAGAAAAACTGACTGAGAAATCTGCCGATTTGTTGTTCCATTTGCTCGCACTACTTGCAAAACAGAACGTTTCCGTAGAAACTGTCTTGGAACAAGTTAATCAACGTATAAAGTAAAATAGCACGTATGTCAGAAATAGCACAACTTCAACCCGAAGCCGTTTGGCGTATATTTGACGAGGTTTGTAGTATTCCCCGTCCATCGAAACATGAAGAAAAAATTTCTCAATATCTTATTGATTTTGCAGAAAAAAGAAATCTGAAATGTAAACGTGATTCAATCGGAAACATTCTCATTGAAAAACCTGCGACAAAAGGTTGTGAAAACAAGGACCCCGTGGTTTTGCAAGCACATATGGATATGGTTCCTCAAAAAAGAACCGATAAAAATCACAATTTCCTCACAGACCCGATAGAAGCATTTGTTGATGGAAATTTCGTACGTGCCAATGGTACTACGCTGGGTGCCGACAATGGCATAGGATTGTCGATGATTCTTGCCGTGCTTGAATCTGTAGATATTGCTCACGGACCATTACAGGCTCTGTTTACGATTGATGAAGAAACGGGAATGACTGGCGCATTTGGTATACAACCATCTGATATTAAGGCAAATAAACTCTTAAATTTGGATACCGAAAACGAAAATGAAATCACCATTGGCTGTGCAGGCGGTCTTGATGCAAATTTTACGTTTGACCTGGAATACAGTGAGATAAGCGAACATTCCACAATATATACCATTTCGTTATCGGGTTTGACAGGTGGTCATTCTGGATTTGAAATCATTCTTCACAGAGCGAATGCAAATAAAGTTCTCTGCGAGTTTTTATACGCCGTGATGGAGAAGACCGATATGCGTCTTATTTCGTTCAATGGTGGTAATATGCGAAATGCGATTCCTCGCGAGGCGACGGCGGTAATAGCCATAAACCATTCGTTTGTGAACGTGTTTCATAAAATGTTTGAGCGATTTGTCGAAGAAAAACAATCACAATTTTATCAAACTGACCCTCATTTTTCGTGCATTACAGCAGAAACAATAGGTGAGACAAAGGCAATTTCTCAAGAACAGACGGCAGGTATTATTCGTGCAATCGTTAATTGTCCGAATGGTCCTGTGAAATACGAAAATCATAATTGTAAGGTGTTGCATACGTCAACAAACCTTTCGTTTGTCACGACAAAAGATAATGTACTTACCGTCGGATGCTTGTTGCGAAGCGTCGATAGCAATAGTAAGCATCAGTTGGCGAATGCTCAAAAAGCGATATTTGAATTATATGGTGCAAAATCGTCATTTACAGGCGAATATCCAGGTTGGAAACCCGTATGGGAGTCAAAACTGTTGCAGACGGTGAAACAATCGTGCGAAAAAGTGTTTGAACAAGAAACGAATGTCGTGGTTGTTCATGCAGGATTGGAATGTGGCATATTTGTCGATAAAATGCCGCAAATGGAAGCCGTTTCTTTTGGGCCCAACATCAGAGGTCCGCATTCACCAAACGAAGTGGTTGAAATCGCTTCGGTGGCAAAGACGTGGGAGGCACTCAAAGACGTACTTGGGAATTTGTGAAATATAATATTTATCTTTGCACGATTTTTAATCAAGAATGGATACGACTGAGTCAAAACATATTTTATCAGGCAAAAAAGGTATCATTTTCGGAGTTTTTAACGAGAAATCTCTTGCGTGGGCGGTTGCCAAACACTGTGTTGACGAAGGTGCAAACATTGTCATTACAAACACAAAAGCTGCCGCGAAACTCGGTTCCTCCGAAAAATTGGCTGCATCCGTCAATATGCCGTTTATTCCTTGTGATGCGACGAATGAAGCCGATTTGGAACACTTGTTGCTCGAATCGCAAAAAATATTGGGCGGTCAAATAGATTTCATACTCCATTCTGTCGCTCAGTCTTTAAACTTGCGCCGTCGAAAATCATACGAAAATCTTTGTTATTCGTATTATCAAAAAACATTGGATATTTCGGCACTGTCGTTCCATAAACTGCTTCAGACCGCTCATCGTCTCAATGCTTTGGAAACGGGTGCTTCGGTATTGACTATTACGTATATAGCATCGGAACGAAGTATGGCAGGGTACAATGATATGTCGGATGCAAAAGCCCTCTTGGAATCCATCGTTCGGAACTTTGGTCGTATTCTCGGTGAACAGAAACAAATCCGTGTCAATGCAATTTCACAGTCGCCAGTACCGACAAAAGCGGGGAGTCATTGGAACGAAGAATCCTACTTTTTCTCATACTCAAACCAACTTGCGCCCTTGGGAAATGCAACTGCCGACGACCTTGCCGACGTGTGCGTGATGATGTTTTCCGATTACACCAAACGGGTAACTATGCAGACAATATATAATGACGGAGGTTTCTCAAAAACATTGCTCACTCCGTCGTTCATTAATAGTTTCCGAAAATCAGTTGATACAGAAGACACAAAATAAAAAATCCTTCCTCGCAATGCGAAGAAGGATTTTTCTTTTTACACGTTAAGATTGTTATTCCTCAACTGCCTCTTCTACTGTTTCTTCAACGTCTTCAACAGTTGATTCCACTGCGTCTTTTGCAGTTTCTGCAGCTTCTTCAAGTGCAGATTGACCTTCTTCCGTAACTTCAGCAGGAGTTTCTGCAACTTCTTTTTCGTGACGTTTCAAGCAAGTCTTGCACAAACGTTCCTTACCAGCTTGTTCAGCTTCTTGTGTTGTTGTTTGATGCAATTCCTCTGATTGATTCAAATGTTGACAATCTTCATAAATATGGAATACTTTTCCTCCTTCTGTCCAGAATACTGTTGAGGTAGCTTCTTCCATTTTCAAGATTTCTTGTTGTTCTTCCGTTGAGTATGGATTATAGTCATAACTGCTAAATCCGGCAATCAACATTGCAACAACGGCAACGATAGTTCCGACTGTTTTTGTCTTTTGGTCAGCGTTTTTGTTAGTAAGCAACAAAATAATGAAAGGAATGAATGCGACAGCAGCCATAATCACGCCCAAGTTGTTCCACAGCCAGAATGTGAGGGCATTCTTTTCGGAAGCTGGGTGAATGTGGTTTGCTTTCTTCCACAACAATGAACCTGCAATGACGCAAATAAGGTCAATTACCAAGAAAACGATGAGAGCAGTGAATGGAGCCATTCCCATAAACAATGTTGCTTCTTCGTCTTCTGCAGGAGCAGGGATGAAACTTGCCTTGATTGCAAGAAATTCAGCTACAAGAGCTACAATCCAGAGTACTACCGATCCAATACGAAGACCAACTGTTGACTGGGCAATTTGTTGTGCCGCTACGCCTTTGCTACTTGCTGTTTTCGCAGCATCACTCGTAATGATTTTGTGTTCTTTTTTTTCTGCCATAGATTTTACGTTTTATGCACGAAACAAAGCCCGTGCGTGATTAATAAATTTTACATCGTGTAAATGTACAATTCTTTTCTTTTTATGCAAATACAAAATCATTTTTTTGTTATTACCTAAAACTAATTATCTTTGAAAAAACTTTTTCGATGAGAAAATTTTTCAGTGTAATTGTTCTAATCTGTTCGGTTTTCGTGTGTTCCGCACAATACAATGGATATTCGCTTTCTACGGTGAGTGTGCGAATTTATGACGCATCGGCTTCGGTGCTGAACGAAATCCAGAAAATACCCGAGATAGAAAATCGTCTTGTACAGTTTGGAACCGATATTTCGCAGTCGGATTTTGATGCGGTATGCTCTAAATTTAAGTGGATTAAGAAGTTAGTTGTTGAAAACACGCAAGAAATAACCGACTTGTCATCAGTGAAAAAACTGAAGGAATTGGAGTCTCTTCAATTGAAAAAATGTCATACGCAGGAGCCGATTTCGCTTGCTCCGCTGGCTGAGGTCGCCTCGCTCAAAGAACTTTTAGTAATATCGACCGATGTAATTGACTATGAGTCATTGAGTGAATTGCAAAATTTGGAAAGTGTGTCGTTTGAAAAATCACCGTTGGCTTCGTTGGGCTTTTTGTCGAAGATGAAACAACTCAAGAAATTGAACATATCGGGCCGTTCGCATACATTTAAGAATTATGACACCTTGGCGGCTCTCAATCAACTCACAATGTTGGATGTCTCATACAATCCTCAGGCAACCGACGCCACGATGGACGTGTTTTCCGACGTTGCCACATTTACTAAAGTAAACGTCTCGGAATGTGACAGACTGAAATCGTTGGGATTTTTGTACAGCAGCACGTCGCGTTTGCAGGAGTTTTATGCCGTAGGCTGTGATTCCATCGGCAATTTTGATATGCTGATTCGTGCTACACGACTGAAAAAAGTTGACATCTCGCATAGTTCCGCAAAAAATGTCGCCTTTTTGAAAAACAAGGTCAATATGAAGGAATTGAATGCGTCGCATACGCAAGTTTCCTCAGTTGCAGAACTGGAGCCAAGCGTCAATATGGAGAAGTTGGATATTTCCTACACCAATGTTTCCGATATATCCGTGTTGTCGGTAATGGATAAACTGAAACGGCTGAATATATCTCATACGCTGATTACGGACGTTTCGCCGCTTGCTGGTTGTATTTCATTGACAGACTTTGATTGTTCCCACACGCAAATTTCGTCAATTGAGGGTATGGAACATTGTGAAAAATTGTCGAGAATCAACATTGGATATACGCCAATTGAGCATTTGCAGCCGTTTTATGCCGCAAAAAAGATAAAGGAAATCATATTAGATGAAGATGTTTTGTCTGTTCATACTGACGCACTCAAACGTCGTTCGCCACTTATCATTATTAATTATGTAAAAGCTGAAACGGAAACAACGGAGAACGAAATAGAGGAGCAAACTGAGGAAGTAAACGAATGACGCACATTTTACAACAAACGCTCGATGGTTCCCATACCATTTACATTCCCGAAATGGACGAACATTATCATTCAACGAACGGAGCCATTCAGGAAGCGCGACATATCTACATCTCAAAAGCATATCAGTTTTCACAAGTTCCGCAGCCGACGGTATTTGAGGTCGGTTTTGGAACAGGTTTGAACGCCTTACTGACGACGTTGGAAGCCGAAAAATCACAGCGAAAGACTACCTATGTTTCCATTGAAAAATATCCTCTTGGCGTTGACGAATATTCTCAATTGAATTATGCGAGCTTAATCGGGGAGAGAGCTGTCATTTTGTTTGAAAAACTGCACACGGCAGAGTGGGATAGTTTGGTGGAAATATCACCTTGGTTTTCATTGCAGAAAATCCATGCCGATTTGACTTTGTTGCCCGAGATTCCCATGACTGATTTGATTTATTTTGATGCTTTTGCACCGAATAAACAGGAATCAATGTGGTCAAGGGAGATATTTGCATATTTATTTGAACATACAAATAATAATGGTATTCTAACAACCTATTGTGCCAAAGGCGATGTCCGTCGTACTTTGCAATCTGTCGGCTATTCGGTGGAACGAACTGATGGACCGCCAGGAAAGCGGGAAATGCTGCGAGCAGTGAAAATGTAAAAGTTCCCCGTTTTATTTTTCTACTTTCAGTATGTTTTTCACCTTGTGGTTGATTCGTTTCATCTCATTTTCTATGTCGCTCAAACACTCTGGCTTATTGTCACGAGGTGCAATTGCATAGTACGTTGAAAAACTATATTGGTTATCTTCAATCGCAAACTTAACGGTGTAAACAACGCCTACACAATTTTGAGGGCGAGTTTCAATATACGATAATAATATGTCGTAATCTTTGAAACGAACCTCGGCATGTAAACTATCCACCATATAACGACAAATGGTGTAAAATAAATCTTCTTGATTGTATCCGTTACAAGTAACAGTAATCATTTTGGGATCTTTCCCTTCGGGCATTGCAAATGGAAAAAAAGAACAAGAAAAGAATAGCAATATGAACAATACCCATCGTTTCATAAAACGAAAACAAAAGTATATCCGATAATTCTCGCTAATTAACGGTTATGACATTATTACGAATCTGGGAAATTGCCGCATTAAGCGTCTTCACATCTTCCTCTGACAAAAGTCTGTCGCCAAAATCCACATAGATGGAATCAATGGTCTGCAAATCTTTTATGATTTCTGTCACAAACACATTGTCGCCCTCGTCAAGAAGTTTTATGGCTTCCAGGATTTTTTCCATATAAACCTTTTGTTCCAAAATATTGGTGACCAATTTCGATTTGAGAGCTGTTGATTTTGTACGGCTGAACATTTCTGTCGTAAGGTACATATTTTCAATCCAGCTACCCACAATCACCAACGACGACAACATAAACTGCTCCTCGTTTTTCAACATTCGGCGAGCATTGTCATACACGCCAAAAATAATGCTGATAAGCGAATCGCGATTTTCAGCATTTGTCTGATATTCCTCCACTGCTTGTTGGTCAAATGCCATTGCCACGCCAATTTGGTCGGCCAACTGTTTTGAGGCAACCATATATTTCATTGAATATTGTGATTGACCGAAATGAATCAGATAATTCAATTCCGCACCATACACACCCATATTCACTGCCTTATTCTTAGTAGTCGTATAAAATTTCACATTCTCGGCAGCATTCAACAAACTCTTGTCAAACAATGTCTTATCTTCGGTTGCGAGCAAACCAATCATTTCGTCGGAAATCACCAGATTATTAATTAAATAATCCAACTTATCAGGCATTCCAATGCGAATGAGGTCTTCGCCAAGAACAACGTCCTTGTAATCATCTTCATTATACAGCGAAGATGTGTCTTTGCTTCTGTCGCACGCAACAAAAAGCAAAAATGTCAACAAACAATATGTCAGTTTCTTAATCATTTACCTTCTCGTAAAATTGTGTTTATCACTTTTAGTTTTTGCTCCAACTGAGCAATTTCCTTCTTCCCTTTTTCAATATTTTTTTCCACCGAGGCAATCAATTTTGAGGCATCCGACGATTTGCTGAAAAATCCGATGTTGTTTTCCAACGATTTCATCTCGTTTTGCACAGCCGACAAACGATTTTTGATTCGTTTTGCCTCTTGAATAACCTTGTCCTCGCCTGATTTCTCAAGCAACAAAGCCGACATTTTTATACGAAATGCCATATCCTGTGCCGCTCCTTTTTCCACATTCAACTTCGCCAACACGGCAGACAACGCTTCGGAGAAACGATTCTGCAAATCGGCTTTTGCATTTGACGGAACGGGTATTTTTGCCCATTCTTCCTGAATTGTCGCAATTGTTTTCAATGCATCTTCTTTGGCTTCGGTTTCTATTTCCGACAACTTTGTTATCAACGCTTCTTTTGTAGGAATATTGTCCACCAATACCTGACTTTGCTTTGCCTCGAAAGCATTTTTTGCCTCGAAAAACGCATTGCATGCGGTAGAGAAACGTGTCCATAGTTTTTGACCATCCTTATAACTTGTGGCACCTATCTTTTTCCAATCTTTCTGCAAATTAATAAAATCGAGCGTGGCTTCTTTCCAATCGGTACGGTCTTTCATCGCCTCGGCCTTTTCGCACAAAGCGATTTTTTGTTTCTTGTTGTCCGATTCAAATTCTTTCATTTGGTCTAAAAACGCCTTACGGGCACCAAAGAAAATATCGCACGCTTTTGAAAAACGCTCATAAATCAGATTGTTCTGCTTTTGTGGAGCATAACCTATCGTCTTCCATTCCTTTTGAATGTCCAAAACCGTATTGGTAACGGCAGTCCATTGTTTTTGCGACAGTTCGAGATTACTGTTTATCGCATCCATCCGTTCACACAAAGCCGTTTTTTTCTCCAGATTTTGTTTTTCCAGTTCTTTTAACTGCAAGAAATGGTTTTGATGCGCGATATTGATTTTTGTCGTCGCATTTTTGAAGCGCTCCCACAATGGTTCCTTAAATTCTTCCTTGACAGGTCCAATTTCGCGCCATTCCTTGTGAAGCACTTGCAAATCGGCAAATGCTTTTACGATTTGTGGAGCCGAGACCAATTTTTCGGCACGTTCGCACAAGGCAACTTTTGCCTCATAATTCTTTTTCTGGTCTAAGTCACGTAATTCCCGGTCAATCTTGACATAATCATAGAATTTTCCGACTTGCAGATGATATTTTTCCCAAATAGTTTTTTCTTCCTCAAACGAAACATCACCCGAATTTTTCCATTCTTCCTGTAATGTCTTAAATTCGGCAAACGTCTTATTCATGGACTCCTCGCTCTGCGTGAGTTTCTCTATCTTGTCGATGATTTGCAACTTTGTTTGCAGATTCTTTGCATAGTCCTTCTGACGTTGTTCGGCAATCACGGCACGCAGACTTTTGATTCGGCCATACACATCCTTAAATGCGTCAATGGGCGAAGCATACGTAAACCCCTCAGGACTTCCGTGTTCCTTAATGTATGCCGCACGAGCCTCGTCAAATTCAATTTTCTGTTTTTTGAAGAACTCCGTACGAATTTCCTCAATTTCCTTGCGGTGTGTTTCAACCAAATCCTTGGAACAAAAACCTTCCATTGCAGAAATCAGTTCCGCAACAGAACAATTTTTATAATTCGATTCTGTCGTTTCCTCCTGCTGTAATTGACTTTGAACGTCCTCTACATTCAAGTTTTCAATATCGTTTTCCTCTTCAAATGCCATAATACCAATGACCTACAGTTTCATTTTTCACTTGTTCATATCTTACCAATAATCCCAAGAAATACAATTTATAGCGAAAATACATATTTTTGCACGAGAAAAAAAGTAATTTTGAAAAAAAATCAAATGCGAATCGATATTATTTCTGCCGTACCCCAAGTTATAGAGAGTCCATTGGAGACTTCTATCCTTAAACGAGCGAAAGAAAAAGGCATTGTTGAGATCGTCGTCCACGACCTTCACGACTACTCTTCCGACCAGAAACATCACCACGTTGACGACTATCAGTTTGGTGGCGGGGCAGGTATGGTTCTGCAAATTGAACCTATACATAAATGTATTGCGAAACTGCAATCGGAACGTCATTACGACGAAATCATCTATATGAGTCCCGACGGCGAACAGTTTACGCAGAAAACGGCAAATTCACTTTCGTTGCTGAACAACATTATTATATTGTGTGGTCATTACAAAGGAATTGACCAGCGGGTACGCGACCATTTGATTACGAAAGAAATATCCATAGGCGATTTTGTGATTACAGGCGGCGAATTGGCGGCAGCCGTAGTAACCGACAGCGTTGTGCGTATTTTACCAGGGGCTATGGGCGACCTGGCTTCGGCGCTGGACGACTCGTTTCAGGACAATCTGCTTGCCGCTCCAATCTACACAAGACCAGAGGTTTACAACGGCTGGAAAGTTCCCGAGATTCTTTTGTCGGGAAATACCAAAGAAATTGAGAAATGGCAATTTGAACAATCGCTGGAACGAACACAAAAACTGCGACCTGATTTGCTACCACCCAATATGGATGAAATGTGAAAAACTTTCTGATTTTCTTCAAAGAAAATATCAATGATCAACGTTCAAATAGTTATTTTTGTCTAACGGAAAAATGATGAAACGGATTGTTTGTTTTCTTTTTGTGCTTTTGTCGTTCAATGGTGTTTTTGCAGAATATACACCTTCGGAATCGGCACGTGTTTCGGTGCTGATTTGCGCCCCTGGCGAGCCGATTTATTCACAATTTGGTCATGCGGCAATTCGTGTGTGCGATACGGCAAAAGACGTTGACGCCGTGTTTGACTATGGCGTTTTTGAAATCAATGATATTCCGTCTTTCGCATGGAATTTTCTTACGGGCGAAATGTATTATCTGCTTGACGCCCGACCATATCATTTTACCAAAACTCTGTATGAATACGAGCAACGAGAAATTGTGGAGTATTCGCTGAATCTGACTCAAAAAGATAAAGAATCCATTTGTAAATATTTGTTGTGGAATCTTAAACCGCAGAATAAGAGTTATTTATATAATTTCTTTGATGACAATTGTGCCACTCGCATACGCGATATACTTGAAATCAACTGCGACAAGGTTTTGTGGTGTGATACGGTGGAATTGCAGACGTGGCGACAAGTGCTTCTTCGTTATGTGGGCGACAAGTCGTGGGTGAGCTTCGGATTGCATATAGGATTGGGAGTGCCTACCGATAGGCAGATGTCGGTTCGGCAAACGATGTTTATTCCTGAATATTTAGGTAAAAGTTTGGAACGAGGGCGAATTGCCGACAAACATATGACAACCACAACGCAAGTAGTGTTGGATGGGAATGTGACGCACACGTTGCCGTGGTGGAACAATTCCGTATTGATACTCTGGCTCATGTTCGTGCTGGTTTTGGCAATAACGGTGTATGAAATTATCAAGAAAATTCGGTGTATTGTGTGCGACAGCTTGATTTTCTTTTTGTTGGGATTCTTGGGCTGTTTCATCTGGATTACCTCGTTTGCAAGTATTCATTCCTTAGTATTCCCTAATTGTAATGCTTTGTGGCTAACGCCGTTACATTTGGTTTTTGCCTTTGTCTTTCTTGTTCCTACGTGGAGAAAAGTGACAAAATGGTACATACCATTTTCGGTGGTTATGGTTGTCGTGTATGTGTTATTTTCACTTTTATCTGGGCAATTTATCCCGTCGGCATCATGGGCGATTATGGCAATTCTTGTGTTACGAATGATTTCGTTTCCATATAGTTTTTCATTTCAGAAAAATACCCAATAATTATTTGTATAGAATTGAAAAAAGTTGGTCGAAATTCTTTATTTCAAGGTAAAAAACGTATTTTTGCGTGCGTAGTGTTTAACATTTAAATCAATATAGTATGTACTCAACAATTATGGTTGTGATTTTTGTTTTAGGGTATTTATGTATAGCCCTGGAACATCCATTGAAAATTGACAAGGCAGCTTCTGCTTTGCTGATTGGCGTTTTAACGTGGGCAGTTTTCATTCTTTTCGGTGGCAACGATCCACATTCGGTAGGTGAAGCTCTTAACGAGAACTTGGCGGAAACGGCACAGACGCTGTTCTTCCTGTTTGCCGCAATGACGATTGTCGAAATCGTTGACCGTCATAATGGTTTCAAAATCATTACCGATAGAATCACGGCCACAAGTAAGGTGAAATTATTGTGGATTCTCAGTTTCTTGACATTTTTCATGTCGGCTGTGCTTGACAACCTTACGACAACAATTGTAATTCTTTCTTTGCTTCGTAAACTGATAAAAGACCAACATACTCGCTGGACATACGCAAGTATCGTTGTGATTGCTGCTAATGCAGGTGGCGCATGGTCTCCTATTGGTGATGTTACTACAATTATGTTGTGGATTGGCGGACAAATCACTGCTGGAAAAATCATCACGGGTATCATTCTTCCAAGTTTGGTTTCTATGATTGTTCCTTTGGTTATTCTTTCATTCACAATGAAAGGCGAAATCGAACGTCCCGAAGAAAGCGAAGAAGCAGAATCAATCACCACTCCGGGTGAACAAATGGCATTGTTGATTTTGGGCGTTGGTTTGTTGTTGTTCGTACCTGTATTTAAAACAATCACTCACTTGCCTCCATATATGGGAATGTTGCTTGGTTTGGGCGTGATGTGGATGGTAACGGAACTTATGCACAAGAAAAAATCATGGGAAATCAAAAAACGATTGACGGTTGTTCACATTTTGAAACATGTTGAAACACCTACAATTTTCTTCTTCTTAGGTATTTTGACTGCCGTTGGTGCTCTTGGTGCCGCAGGTCAGTTGGGTCAGCTTTCGGTATGGTTGCGTGACGTGACAGGTGGTAATATTTATGTAATTGATACGGTAATCGGAGTTTTGTCTTCAATCATCGACAATGTTCCGCTTGTTGCCGCTTCAATGAAAATGTATCTTATCGACCCATCTGTTGTTGACTTTGCCGTTGACGGTACTTTCTGGCATATGCTTGCATACTGTGCTGGAACGGGAGGTTCTATCTTGATTATCGGTTCTGCTGCTGGTGTTGCCGCTATGGGATTGGAAAAAATCGATTTTATCTGGTATTTGAAGCACATTAGCTGGTTGGCTCTTGTAGGTTATTTGGCTGGTGCATTTTGTATTTATTTAGGTTTATAATTATGATTTTAGCATCAATTGTACAGTTTTTGGCTGATGTGGCTATTACACAAGCTCCTGTTGCTGCCGATACGGTAGGACAAACGGCGACAGCTATGGCAGATGCTGCCGAAGAATTGACTTTTTGGAATATGGCTGTGAAAGGCGGTTGGATTATGGTGATTCTCGCCATTCTGTCTGTCATTGCCGTATATATTATAGTAGAACGTGCAATAGCAATAACCAAGGCGGCAAAAGAGGACGTGAATTTCATGAACGAAGTGAAAAACTATGTTTCGCAGGAAAAGTTCGAAGAGGCTCACGTGCGTTGCCAAGCAACCGATTCTCCCATTGCACGAATGATTGACAAAGGTGTGTCGTTCATTGGTCACGAAAATAGAGATATTCGCGAGGCAATTGAAAATGTTGGTAATCTTGAAGTTGCCGATATGGAAAAAGGCTTGCCTTTGTTGGCGACAATTTCGAGCGTAGGTCCAATGATTGGTTTCTTGGGAACAGTTTTGGGTATGATTACCGCTTTTTACGATATGGCAAATGCTGGTGGAAACTTCAGCATCGCAATGTTGTCAAACGGTATTTATACGGCTATGGTGACTACGGTTGCCGGACTTATTGTCGGTGTGGTTGCAATGCTCGGATACAATATCTTATCGGCTCAAATTGGTAAGATTGTCAACAAATTGCAATTGCGTACAACAGAATTTATGGATTTGCTTAACGGACCTGTAAAATAATGGCAATACAAGCACGAAATAAGATAAGTACAAGTTTCAATATGTCGTCGATGACTGACATAGTGTTCTTGTTGCTTATATTTTTTATGGTAACATCTACGCAAATTGCTCCGAATGGTTTGCAAGTGACGTTGCCACAAAGTTCCTCACAAGTAAAACTGATACCGCACGTTTCGGTTTCAATAACGAAAGATATGCAGTATGCGGTGAATAAGGAACCAGTGGATTTCGCCAATTTGGAGGCACGTTTAAAACAAGAACTTGCTGGTCAAGAAGAACCAGCAATCGTATTGCGTGCCGATAAAGATGCTCCTACTGGAGCAACGGTAGGGGTGATGGAGATTGCAAACAGAAATCGTTGGAAATTTACGTTAGCGACACAACCGTGATATGAAATTAGACAACAGTAAAAAATATGGAATCATAGGAACACTTGCAATTCATGGAATTGTTCTTGCCATATTATTGTTGTTTAGTTTTTCGGCTCCTACGGTTGAGTATCCCGAACCAGACGGTATTGTTGTTGATTTTGGGGAACTCGTAATGGGCGATAGTGACGGGGCTACTGAAACGACTGTTGCCGAACCGACACAAACGGCTACGGTACAAAATAATGAGCCGTCGGTAGTTACGCAAAACGATGTTCCTTCAATCCCTGTAAAAACCAATCCTACAAAAGTAGATGAAGCGACGCCGGAACTGACCCCCGAAGAAAAAGAACGCATTCGTCAGGAGGAAGAGTTTAAAAAACGTATGGACGCTTTGGCTGGAAAAATGACTCAAGGTGGTGGCAATGGTGGTGAAGGCAATGGCGGAAATTCCGAAACCGGTGCGGAATCAGGCAAGGCGGGAAATCCGAATGGAAGCGGAAATTCGGGCAATACCAAAGGTAATCCTGGAAATCCTCTTGGCAACGGCGATGCTGTACATTTGGCAAAACCGAATAGTACAACGAACTGCAATAATCCCATTACGTTGACCGTAAAAGTTGATGCTTCGGGAAAAGTTGTTGCAATTCAATCATTTACAAATGGATATCTGGAACAGACGTGCATTGATGCGGCAAAAGAGGCGGCGATGAAAACAACGTTCCCTCCAGATTCTAAATCAATTCGTTATGCAAAAATAACATATGAATATACAGTTTCTCATAAATAATGTATCTTTGAAAAAATTTATGTTATGAAAAAATACGTCATTATTTCTATATCGGTTCTTCTGTTGTTGTGTACGAGTTGTGCAAAACGTACTGAGTCAAAGTTGGTAGGTACGTGGAAGGTTGAAACTGTTGGTGATTGTGGTTGGCCAGAAGATCCTACGTGGACATTCTATTCTGGCGGAAATATTAATATAACTCACGATGCACAATTGGCAAGTGAGGGTGAAGCAAACGGCACATACGAAGTGTTTACACGTTCTCTTGTTACTCCATATCTTCGTTTTAAGGGTATGGGCGATATGTCGGCAAATGGCATTTGGCGTGTTGAAAAATGTAATAGCAAAAAATTGGTAATCAATCGAGTTGAATGGCTTAACGGCGAGACGCAAGGTGCTTTTTTGCGTAGAGAATTTACAAAAAATTAGCCGTGGCAAAATCTAAGGTTGTTTTTGTTTGTCAGAATTGTGGTACACAATCCCCGAAATGGATGGGGAAGTGTGCTTCGTGTGGCGCTTGGAACTCGTTTCAGGAAGAAGTGATAGATTCTTCGGTAGGAAAATCTACGTCTACGGTGGTTTCTTCGGCAACAAAACCAATGATGTTGTCGGAAATAAAAACAGACA
>JAFZTG010000206.1 GCA_017618935.1 Bacteroidales bacterium
TCTTCTATGTCGAGATTTTCTTCCATTCTCACTCACTTTTTCCTAAAAACAACCACTTCGTTTGTCTGTTCCGTTACAGCAAATTCATGACTAATCCTATACCCTACAACCCACACTATTTCGCCGGCAGATTCCAGCACAAGCACTTTTTGTTTCTGCAAAAGCGGAACTTTCACATCAATCAAGAAATCACTCAGTTTCTTTCGTCCCTTCATTCCAAACGGCACAAAACTATCGCCTTTCTGCCACACGCGCAACGTAAGGGGGAAACGCAGTTTTGCCGCATCCAACGATGCAACATCGCTCCTTTTTTCAAGAGTGAAATCTTTTATAGAAACTCGTTCAAACTGTAATTCGCAATCACCAAATCTATAGGTATGGGCTTGTTCCGAAATAAACAAATTCTGAGGTGTTTCCTCTGCTTGTCTTGGCTCGACAAACAAGGTATTTCTATCGTGAACAACGACATAATGTTCCGTCTCGAATTTCTTACCCGACTGATTTCCGATAGATTGATAAATCTGAGAAATTACATCCGTATTGAAACCACAAGGGTATAGAATTTCATACAACAAAGTTTGGGAATTATCTTGTTGAAGCAGTTTTAATTCATCAACCACAAATCCACGGGTATTCGAGGTGCAACACAATGATTTTTTCCCTTCCATCGCTTGTGAATACACAGCGTGAGCTTGCTGCAAATGCGACATGCTTGTTGAGATTGCGTCCATACAATTCGGAGCAATTTTTTGAATTTCGGGCAAAATGAGATTACGAATCTTGTTTCGCACATAATTGTTGCTCAAATTTGTAGAATCAACACGATAGCGCAACTGTCGAAGTTTGGCAAAAGTTTCAATTTCGGCACGAGAAACGTCAAGCATCGGTCGAACCACATTTCCGTGAGTCATAGGAATCCCTGTCAAACCCTTCAATCCAGCAGAACGAAGAAGATTTATGAAAAACGTTTCCACGCTGTCGTTTTGGTTATGAGCTATTGCAACTTTAGTGTATCCATTTAGGCGACACACGGTTTCAAACCATTCGTATCGCAAGTCGCGAGCCGCCATTTCAATTGAAATCTTCCTTTCCGAAGCCGTTTTCTTCGTATCAAACGAACAAACATGAATCGGAATTTTTTTCGCATTGGCGTAGGCAACCACAAAATCCTGATCGCCATCGGATTCGTCACCCCGCAAGTTGAAATTACAGTGTGCAATGGCTACGGAATAACCCAATTCATACAAACTCTGAACCAGCGTCATTGAATCAACTCCGCCACTCACACCAACCAAAATCGTATCATCTTTTGTAAATAAATGATTCGTTTCAATTGTTGATTGTATTTTTTGTATAAATTCCGTATCTATCACTGTTTCAACGATTTATAATTAGGAATATCTTCTAAGAACGCATACGTCTTGTGTTCAGAATCTATTTTACAAATATAATGTTCCAAACCATTTGTTACCAATAAATACTGCGATTTCAGCAAGATATTATATTGTGCGATTTGGTCAAACACCGCCTGCGTGATTTTCACCTCGGGTGCCTTGCATTCCACCACCAAGACCACATTACCTTGAGAATCGTAACAAACAATGTCGGCGCGTCTTTTCATAGTCTGGATTTCCATTCCGACTTCAACGGCCATCAACGAAGTAGGGAATTGTTTTGTTTCCAACAAAAAATGCACGGCATGTTGACGCACCCATTCTTCGGGAGTCAGTTTCACCCATTTTTTACGAATCACGTCGTAAATGGTGACAAACTCCTTCCCTTTTTGTATACGGACATCAAACGATGGGAAATTCAACTCGTACATTTTCTTTGTTTTTAGCAAATGTACGGAAACCAAACAAAAAATGGCAAGAAAATTCACATCTTCTTTTGTGATTCGACATTCGTCGCGGTCAAGATTTCTTATAGAGAAAAAACACTGTAGTTTTTCCGTGTAATGTTTCTATGCTATACTTGGTAAAGTATTTCTTGAGTTGCTTTGAAAGTTTCTTTGTGACAATATTTTCGTCCTGTATGGTGATTTGTCCTAATATGTACGTGCCTGTTACGAAAACATCCGTATAGGTTATGTCACATTCTTTTTCATCTATCATTATGGTACCATGCCCATTGGGGATATGCACTCCGGCAAAGGTAGTGTAGCCATTTTTCAGAATAAAATCCGCAAGAAAATCCGGATGTATTTCGAAAGCCTTGTAGAGCTTCGTTCTGTGATAGACCTCTGCCTTTTCTGCCTTCAGTATGCATTGCTTACCTCCGATTGCAGCAGTTGTAAAGCAGAAATCTCTTTGGTTCTCTAAATAAAAACCTTCATCACTACTTATACTAATCGGATTAACGCTTAGCAACAACCTTGCTCCTAATGACGTACCATTGTACGTCGCCAGTTTTTTATTCTTGCTGTCCCATTGTGCGAGAATATCTTTCGGAAAATCTATGGCAATTTGGCTAATGTCGATAGAAGCATCATAACTCATAAACATATAGCTTACAAACTCTTCAAATGCAAAGTTGTAGAGGAAAAATATATTGAATCTTCTTTCAAAATCTTTGTTTACCGATTCCAACTTGATTTTACCATAATTGAAATATTTCTTTGCCATAATGGAAACCATCTTGTCTTTATTCTTCTCAAAAGCATCGTACTGCTCTTCGGAGAGTGAATCGAGCTGGTTGATGTATTCTGGCAAAACAGTAATACCGTTGGATTGTAATAGTTTTTTCAAATGGTTATACCCTTTTTCTTCTGAAATGCCCTGAATTTTTGAAATAAAACGTGAGAACAACATAACGAATTCCAATGGCTCAAAAGTCTTAAACATTGAAATTGCCGCCGTAAAAAACGATGTTGCCTGATAGTCAAATGAATCCTCATCAAACTCATAATAATATGACATTTTGTTACCCATAACCATAAGACTTATGGCAGTTGAACTATACTGATTACGATTCAGACATGGATTGACAACAAATCTAAGACCATGAGTTGCCGGAGTTTCAAACCAGAGGGTATCGAAGGCAACGACATCCATTGCAACCCATCGTGAACCCATACCTCCATCTGTAGAAAATTTGTTATAACGTAACTTGTTGTATATATCTTCTTCAAAATGAATATATTTACTTGTTGCCTTACTAAAAGTTTGATAATCGGCAAGATTCTTTATCGATGGGAAATAATGAGATCCCGACTTGCTTTTATAGTTCGTGGTACACTGACATTCAAGTTCTATAGGAGCGAGTATTTCATCACCGTGTTCATACTGTACCCTCTCAACCTCCTGTCCCTCCTTATTATATTGTATCCATACGCCATGCCGCTTGTCGTTGTAGTAGTTCCCTTTCCACAGAATGGATCCATCCTTGGCGTAAATAATCGCTTCGCCGTGTTTTTTCCCTGCCCGATACGTACACGTTGAAGAATGGTAGTGCTCTGTTTTATCGTAGCCCTTAATCAGACCCTCCACTATTCCATTGTTGTAGTGTGTATGATACAGAGTGTCGCCATTCACGGAAAACTGGTACAAATCGCCATTGTACTCATTGTTGGTATAGTTCGACACTTTTGCCAGATAGTATGTGCCGTCCAATTCCTTCCATTCTTTCATAACACCGTCCTTCTTCCCTTCGATACAATGTTGTTCAATAAGTTTTTTCCCCGAAGTTGACCATTCCTCGTATGTGCCGTTCACCAGACCGTTTTTAAGTTGAACCTTCTTTACTATTATACCATCGATACTCCGAACAATATAGTCGCCATCCAACAAATCGTTTCGAAAGTTCATTTCTATCCATACATCGCCCGACGGGTAATATAGAGTCCATTTCCCCTCGCGTTTCCCGTTAATGGAATCGCCCACCTGTCTTATCTCGATTTTGCCGTTTTTGGGGTACATCCAGGTATATGGCACTTCTACAACAGGTTTTTTGTTTACTCTATATTCATTTCGTTTTATTTCTCCGTTTTCAAAATAAATATATGCCGAAGTATCGTTATCGCCATAACAAATATTAAATAGAGTTCCATCCTTCCTCCAGTTTATGGAAAACACATCGCTTCGTAATTCAGTACAAACCCCATTATCAGCATATTTTGCTGTTAATTTTACATTCTCGTACGAAACATATTCGAGGGTTCCTTTTCTATAATATTCTTTTCTTTCTCCGTAATTCCAATAACCGTTATAATAGTATTTTACAGACTTCAACGTATCTTTTGCATAATACACATATTCCCATCCCTCGAGCTTGCCGTTCTTGTACATCTTCTTTTCTTTAAGGGATCCATCGGAAAAGTATTCAGAATATTCGCCGTCCAAAACATCATTTTTATACGATGCCTGCTTAATAAGTGTTCCGTTCTCGCTCCAAAACCTCCACGTGCTGTCTTTCATGCAAAGGTTCATCCTGCCCTCGGCACGTTTGTTCCCGTTCTCGTGCCATTCGGTGTATTTACCGTCAATAAAGCCATCGGTAAAATGAGCACGTATTTGAGGATTCCCGTTGAAGTAGTAAGATTCGTAATCGCCCACGGGAACTCCGTTTTTATATTCAATTTTGAACCAAAGTTTGTTATTGGTGTAATAATCTTTCCAAACGCCCTGCGGACGATTGTCTTTGAGCGAATATTGAAGTTTGTTTGTAACACTGGTTGTGTTAAACGTAACGGTATCGTTTTCTATAACCTTTAGCATGTTATCAACACGTTGTCCTGCCTCGTTCCACCGGTACCAATATCTTTTCTTCCCTTCGTGAAAATATCCGTCAACTTCTCGTAATATGCCGTTCTCATGCCAAGCCACCACGTTTGTTCCACATCGAACTCTAGCAATGCTTCCGTCATCATAGAAACTTATATTCGGTAACCAATTTTTCAGTAATAGATTGTCGTCGTTATAGCTATATGAAATTCTAGAAAGATGTTCGTAAAGACAAGAATTTTCGTATGCTATTTCTTTTTTTGCCCGTGTTAAAAAATGTTCCAGCCACCAATTACAAGAACTATACTTTCTTTCAAACACAAATTTTGGATGCAGGTTATAATATGTTTCTTTCCAAAGGCAACCTCCATTGTAATTTTTTTCTACCTTAACAACTCCATTTTCATATACGATTTCTTCTTCAATATCGCCGTTTTCGTTCCATGTGGTCCACGTGCCGTCTTTGTTGCCATCAATCAGAGTACCTTCTTGTTTCTTATTGCCATTGGGATAGGTATATGAAACCTTTTTTTGTGCAAAACAGACGGTTGAAACAGTCAACAGTAGCGATAGGAAGGAGAGGATAATTCGTTTCATTCTGTTACAAAATACGTGTGATGCAAAGATTATTTGACTTTATGTTCCGCAAGAAACAATAGTTGTTGCTCGATGACTTCGGTCTTTTTCATTTCGAATCCTGCTGCCCGGGCAACTTGTATCGGGTTGGAATACATGGTGCGAATCTCCATAGGCCGACGGGCATCGTAGTCCAGTTTCATACTTGGTGAATATGGCGTCATCTTCTCGGTCATCGCAATCATTTTTTCCACAAACGTGTCCGAAATGGATGCTCCGCACACTCTTCCAGCCGTAACCACTTCGTTCATTATGTCAATGACGAGTTTCCGTGTCGAAGGATTAAACGTCAATTCATTTGTGGCAGCGTTCAAAATAACCGTCAGACCGTTGTAGGGAATATTCCACACAAGTTTTTTCCAACGGACCGAATTCAAATCATCTGCATACGTAACCGACACCCCGGCAGAAATAAAATCTTCGACGACTTGCTTCAATACCTTGCCACTGTCGCCACAATACGGGGCAATGGTCAATGCTCCATATTCGGCATGGTGAATATGTCCGGGTCCGACTTTCGTAGTACAGATAAATGCCGTGGCACCTGCCATTGTCGTGTCGGGCAATGCCTGCGAAAGTTCGTATTCTATGTTCAACCCGTTCTGTACAAGAACGACAACAGAATTCTCGTGCAATATGGGTGGCAAAATGTCTTTAAGCATAGCGTTGTTGGTTGTTTTCATACACACCAGAACAACGTCGCACTTCGGCATATCGTGTGAATCCTTGTATGCCGACACCATTTTCAAATGAAAATCACCCCGTACGGAATCAATTTTCAACCCATTCTGTAATACATATTCATAATCGGAATGCAGTAAAAAATGGACTGGGTGTCCGGCTTTTGCCAAACACCCTCCATAATATCCGCCTATGCCACCCGTACCTACAACGGCATATGTCAAATTCATTTCGTTATCGTATCACTACACGTTGTGCAATATTAGCAACTTTCACTATATAAAGTCCTGTACGTTCGACAAAAATCTCATTTTCCGACACGGCATTCATTCCGTCTTTGCTAATGCAACGTCCACTGATGTCGAATATCTGAACATCGTGAATATCGGCATTCTCAACAACGACTATGTGAGATTTTGTATAGATAACCACTTGATTTTCAGCGACATCATCTACCGAAACATTGTCAGGAATCTTTGAGTTGATATAAGCATCTATCGCATTACGCAACACAACTACCTGAATATCAACGTCTTCTTGACGAGGGTTATCCTTTGCATAAATCTCGTTTGCCGAGATACGGGCAGAGAACAAATCCATATATTCCAAATATGGATATTGTCCCGGTTTGTCGCCCGGACTTGTGGTATTCAACAAATTCGTGGCAATAGCGATAATTTCTTCCAATTTTGATTTGTCAACCGTAATTGGATTAGCGGATGCCAAGAATACCTCGATAGCATTTGTCAGAATCGTAACTTGATTATCAACAACCTCCTGTATTGTAGCCATCTCATACGTTTGTTGAGCTTCGTTGATAGCAGATTGGAAAGCGGAAACGGCAGCAATAGGATATTGACCTGAGCCATCGCCCATATTTCCATTTGCGCGTGCCATTGTTGAATTTGCCTTCGCAATTGTCATTACCAAAACTGACTTGTCCGCGGTTATCACCAAAGACTGGAACAATTCTATTGCTTCTTGTAGGTTCTCAACGGCAATATTCAAGTCGATTTGCGTCAAAGAAACAGTTTCGTACACTGCTTTTGCTTCATTTATCGCATTCTGCAACACTATCTTAGAACCGAAAGGATACTGTCCTTTATTTTGTCCTTCAACCGCACCTGAGTATAATGAGTTTGCGGTGGCGATAGTTGTTGCCAACGTCGTTCTGTCAAGTCTTTCAAGAGCATTTATGGCATTTTCCAACGTCGTATTCGCATTATTTACAATTTGTTGTTGTTCTTCAAACAGATTTCTATCAACAGCATTAGCCTGTGCCAAGGCTTGTTGCAAAGCAATCCACGTATTCACAGCATAATCTGCCTCACGCAAATTAGCCACCGAAGCAATTGTTCTGTCAAGTTCGGTGTAAGATGCCTTACCTTTTTCCGTATAGATAGCCGTAATCGTCACGTTTGAAACAACATTCTCGTATGAACCGTTCCATCCGTCGAAAACATAGCCCTCACGAGTAGGATTAGTAGGAGCAGTAGCCGAAGCACCATATTCTACCGTCTGATCTGACAAGATAGAATTATTCCAATCGACAAATTTCACGGTAAACGTTTTCACAGTGAAAATAGCCGTGATTGTCATATCCTTCGTTACCGAAGAGAAATCCTGATCCCAGTGATCGAAATTATATCCAAGTTTCACTGGAGTGCTTGGTGCAACAGCAGCAGCATTTTGAGTAACTTCCTGCGTTGAAACCACTTCACCGTCAACCACAAATTTTACGGTATATGTTTGAAATACCAACGCTCCGATAGCGGCATTCAACGCCGTAGTTGCCTGGTCAATTTCCGACTGATTTTCAGCGAGCAGATTTCTGTCAACTGCTTCTGCCGAAGCCAATGCAGATTGTAACACATTCCAACTATCGCTGGTGTAATCTGCCTGAATTTTTGCCTTCGCAACTGCAATTGCTTGGTCAAGAGCGGTGTAATTTGCCTTACTCAACTCGGTATAATTTGCAACCACAATAGCATCGGCAGCAACATTTTGATACGTTCCAACCCATTCTTGGAATACATATCCTTCACGTGTCGGAGCTGACGGTGGAACGGCATTATTTCCGTACTCAATTATTTGAACGTTCAATTCTGTTCCATCCCAGTCAACAAACTTAATCGTAAACGTCTTGACTGCAAATTCGGCAACAACCGTCACATCGGCTGTCACATTCGTATAATCGCCATTCCAAGCGACGAAATCATATCCTTCTTTCGTCGGTGTTACCGGAGCAGTTGCATTCTTGCCATACTCTACCGTTTGCGAAGAAACCTCAATGCCATCAACTGTAAATGTCACCGTGAATGTCTTTACAACAAGACCACTCATTGCCGATGTCAGTGCCGACGTCGCAACATCAACAATATTCTGGTCTGCGACAAACAAGTTTCTGTCAACTGCCTTGGCTGCCGTCAACGCAGAGGCAACTGCACTCCACGTAGATTCTGTATATTTTGATTGCGTCAATGCTTCTGCAGCAAGTATCGCATTATCAAGTTCCGTATATACAGCCTTGCCGTTTTCGGTGTAACTTGCCCGAATCGTTACATCGGCAGTAACATTTTCGTAAGAACCGTTCCAGCCAGAGAATGTGAAGCCTTCAACTTCTGGTGCTTCAGGAGCCGTTGCTGACTCGCCTTTCTTCACTGTCTGTTTCTTTAATTCATTTCCTTCCTTACCAAGGAACGTTACCGTATAAGTTTGTTCTACCAATGCGCTCATTGCCGACGTCAACGCTTCGGTTGCAGCATCTACTACAGACTGACTTTCAGCATACAAATCTTTATCTACTGCTTTCGCATTTGTCAACGCTGTTTGCAATGCCGACCACGATTGTGCCGTGTAATCATCTTCGTTCAAAGTTTCTGCCTGAGCGATTGCAGCGTTCAAAGCAGTATAGTCGGCTTTGCCTTTTTCCGTATATTGAGCAGTAATCGTCACATCTGCTGTAACATTTTCGAACGAACCGCTCCAGCCAGAGAATGTAAATCCTTCAATTTCCGGTGCTTCAGGAGCCGTTGCTGATTCGCCTTTCTTCACTGTCTGTTCTTTGAGTTTTCCACCGTCCTTGCCAAGGAACGTTACCGTATAAGTTTGCTCTACCAACGCACTCATTGCCGACGTCAACGCTTCGGTTGCAGCATCTACTACA
>JAFZTG010000207.1 GCA_017618935.1 Bacteroidales bacterium
ACGTTTCATTTTGCCACTGCGTCGTATACGGCTCGGCGGCGTTCGTCACTTTCAAGGCGATTTCGCCGTCACTCTCGCCAAAGCATGAAACGTTCGTGATTGTTTCCTCAACCTGGATGTTACAAGCCAAGACAACGTTTGCCGTTGCCTTCACGGAGTTCTTCTCGCCGTTCGGCAGGGTGGCTGTAACAGTGATTTCCGCCTCGCCCTCGTATTCATACACTGTAAGGAACAGCTTGCCCTCGCTCACCGTAGCTGCCACCACGTTCGGAGCGGAACTTGTCGCCGAATAGGTTACCTCACCGCCTTCGGTGGTCGTGAACAGGCCTGCAAGGTCGATCGGGGCGGATTCTCTTTCCGTCTTCAGTGTCGGGATTTCAAGAGAACCTGCTATCTGGACTTTCTCCTTCTCCTTGAAGTTGGCAACTAATGTCGTGTCCTTCGTCACAACGAACTGGACTCTTGCGTCTGTCAGAGTGTTGTCGTTCCAGCCGACGAACTCGTAACCATCGTTTGGAACCGCTTTGAGGGTTGCTGGTGATTTGTACTCAAAGTATCCATCGCCCGTCACTGTTCCCATAACCATATCGTAGTCAGCGGAAACTTTGTATTCATTGACTATCCATTTTGCGTAGAAAGTCTTGTCACCCGTTTCAGATGGTAAGACTGATGTGACAGAACCACCGATGAATGACGAATTGGTATACCAGCCAGAAAATGTGTAACCTTCTTTGGAAACCTCCGTAGGTAAGGTGATTCCTGTGCCATATTCGTAAGTACCAATGTTTTGTTCTTCGCTGATTACGCCTTCATTTGTTACGAAAGTAACACCATACGAGTTTTTAGTCCAGTTGGCGTAGAACGTCTTGTCGCCCAAGTCGGTTGAGAGAATTGCAAGAACTGCTTCGTTAGAGAATGCCTCATCTGTGTACCAGCCGTCGAACGTGTAACCAGTTCTGGTAACGTCACTTGGAAGAACGACTGTAGTTCCATAGATATAATTTTTAACATTGCCTGAATTGATTGTTCCTTCGTTAGCATTCAACGTTACTTTATAAGTATTCACGTTCCATTTTGCCCAAAATTCTTTGTCGCCTGTTTCGGATGGAAGAACTTTTAGAATGGGTGAGCCAAGATAAGATGAGTTACTGAACCAGCCACCAAATGTGTAACCATCGCGAGTCGGCGTAGGCAATACAACTGTGTCGCCGCCATACGTATATGTTGCGTCAGGCGTTTCGGCGAATTGTCCTTCGTTGACATTGTACGTGATTGTATAGTCAATGTCAGTCCATTTTGCCCAAAATTCCTTGTCGCCAATTTCATTCACAGGAATCGACACAACCAACGAGCTGGAGAATTCTTCGTCGGCATACCAACCGCCAAACGTTGCTCCTGTTTTCACAAAGTTTTTCGCTGTCGGCAGAGTTGCGCCAACGCCATAAATATAGGAATCAATTTCGCCGCTGGTGATTGTTCCGCCGTTAGTATTCAGTGTCACTTTATAATCATTGACAGTCCATTTTGCCCAAAATTCCTTGTCGCCATAGTCGGTTGCCGAAATTGCCTGAACCTGCGAACCCAGATATGACGGATTTGCGAACCAGCCGTTGAATGTGTATCCAACACGGACAATATCGGTTGGAAGTTCCACAGTGGAGCCATATACGTATGAGCCGACATTGTCGGAACGAATCACACCTTCGTTTGGATTGAGTGTAATCGCATACGAATTATTTGTCCATTTTGCGTAGAATGTCTTGATTCCCATCTCGCCGAGAGAAATAGCATCAATACGGTCACTGGTAAGCGCCTCGTCAGAACACCAACCTGCGAACGTGTAACCCGTACAAGTAACGTCGGTAGGAAGATTAACAGGAACGCCATAGGTATATTTGGCAATATTGCCAGAATTGATTTTTCCCCCATTCGTTACGAAAACCACATCATACGATTCAACGAGCCACTTAGCATAGAATGTCTTGTTGCCAAAATCTCCTTTTTCAATTTTTGAAATAGGGTCATTGTAGAAGTTAGGATTATCGTACCAACCAAGGAATTCATATCCATCTTTGAAAACCTCGGAAGGCAACGTTACTTCTTCTTCATACATATATGACGACGGAATAACCTCATCTACAATGTCGCCGCCGTTGTTATTGAAAGCAATCGTGTATGTCTTACGATTCCAATTTGCATAATACGTTTTGTTGCCATAGTCAGATGAGCGAATCAACGCCACCGACTGACCTTCAAAGCCCGCGTTGTCGTACCAACCAGCGAATGCGTATCCGTTTCGTGTTACATTGGCAGGAAGCGATGCACCCACGCTGAACGTATATTTAGTAGGAATAACCTCATCGTTGATAGTCCCCTCGTTTGGTTCGAATGCAATATCGTAAACTTGCTCGCGCCATTTAGCCCAGTATGTTTTTGCTTCGACAGCATCGTCTGGAATCACAGTAACGGCAGTACCTATGCAGCTTGAGTTCTCGTACCAACCCTCAAACGTGTACCCCGTGCGAGTAACATCGGAAGGAAGCAGTTTCTCCGTACCGTGCTTATAACTTACCACATTGCCCGAATTGATGATACCCTCGTTAGTGTTTAGCACCACAGGATAGGTGTTTTCTTCCCACAATGCATAGAAATCTTTTTCACCAAAATCGGCAACGGTAATTTCGGAAATCGCGTCGCCCTCAAATTCAGGATTATCATACCAACCGGCAAAGCCCTTACCAGTGAGCGACATAGACGAAGCCGTAGGCAGAATTGCACCAACCCCATATATGTAACTAGCCACCTCACCGCTTGGTATACGACCTTCTCCAGGGTGAAGTCGAACATCATAGGTGTTAGGCGTCCATTTTGCATAGAACGTCTTGTTACCAACTTCATCCGAAGCAATTGTATATATTTGATCCCCCTCGCAGTTAGCGTTGGCGAACCAGCCGCCGAACGAGCAACCGTCGCGAGTTACATCAGTAGGTAATGTTACCGTATTTCCAAATTGGTATGAAGTGGTTGCCGTACCGTTGATTGTTCCGTTATTGTTAACATAGGTGATTGTGTACGTGTCTTTTGTCCATTTTGCATACAGCGTTGTATTTGAGGTAAGCAAGTAACTTCTTGCACTCGCACCATTAGCAGTATAGTATTGCGTGCCGCTGCCGCCAGAGTTTGTGTAGAAGCCGCCGAAGGTATAACCCGTGCGTTTAGGCAGGGTGATTGACGGCATAGCAGAGCCGTAGTTTACATTCACGCTTTTAGTTCCATCGGTTGTAGCAGATTGTTGATTGAGCGTTACGGTGTAAGTGTTCACCGTCCATTTTGCATAGAGCGTCGTTGCCACCTCAAAATCGCTCCTCATTACGCCAGTTCCGTCGGCAAAATAATACTGCGTACCTGAACCGTTTGTACCAGTGTAATATCCTCCGAACGTATAACCCGTTTTTGTAGGAACTGTAATTGTTTGAAGGTCTGCGCCATACGTTGCTTCCACAGTTTCTGTTCCAGCCGTAGTTGCTCCTTGGTTGTCAAGCGTAATTGTAGGCTTTTTCACCGTCCATTTTGCATAAAGCGTAATTGGTGATGTAAGATAACACGTTCTATATCCACTTCCCGAAGCATAATAATATTGCGTGCCGTTACCGTTGGTGCTGGAGAAATATCCGCCAAACGTGTAACCTTTCCGTGTTGGTGCCACAATGGTAGGCATTGTGCTACCATAAGTAGCATAAATAGATGCCGTACCTGGCGAAGTTGCCGACTGGTTGTCGAAAGTCACAAGATATTTGTTTGCCGTCCATTTTGCATAGTAGGTTTTGTTGCCTGTGGCAGTAGTGGAAATAGTTGTTACTTTTGAACCTGTAAATGACGAATTATCATACCAACCATCAAACGTGTAGCCCGTGCGTGTTACGTTTGTTGGCAGAGTGGCTCCCACGCCGTAGGTGTAACTATTAATTTCGTTGCAGTTGATGGTTCCGTTGTTTGCGTTAAGCGTAACCGTGTATTTCTGTCCTATTTTTAATGTAAATTCTGTACCCCAATAGTAACATCCATTCTTGAACCAATCGCCAAACAATTGAGCCGTATTATTTGCAACCCATGAAGGCGTTGCCGTTGTTACTGATGTTGACGTAATAGTTGGATTACCATAAAAATACAATGTGTTTGTTCCCGAACCGCCTCCGTATGTAAAATCTTGATCAACACCGTCAATATTTATAGGAATGGTGAATGACGATTTATTTACCTTTACAATTCTATCGAACGTGAGGGCAATCCATACTCTATCACCCGAAGCATAAATTTTATTATTATTGACTTTGGTCTCTAATAGAGCGGCACCTTTATTATCCTTTAAACACAGATATAGTCTGGCATCAAAACTATACTTTGAATTAGCGTTTATGTCGTCTGATGCTTGTATCTGCACTGACACGTTTTGTGGGTTATATAACTCTATATATTGCGTGCTATTAACATTGTACGCATTAGGTTCATAGCCATAATGATGAAAAGTCAGTATATCGTTCACACTATGATTCCAATACGATGGATTAGTTATTGGCATTGTAGTGTTGTTATTCACATTGGCGACCGGAAACTTATATTTGCCTCTACCATTTGTGACTTTCGGATTCACATGCGTAAATTCGGCAGCAAGACGACCATCGCCTGATGTACTATACGTAATATAATTTGACTGATTATGTATCATCATCCGAAAAGCACAAGACGATGAAGTTGCACTCATATAATCCCAAAGATCAAATTCTGCTCGTGCCATATATTTATACTCCGTCCATGAAGCCACTGTTTTAACAGCGGAAAGATATGCCTTTCTCGTTTCTGAAAATTGGTCTGTTAAACTTGATAAGGTGACAGAAACCACAGCAGTTCGCGAAGAACTCGTTATGGTTTTACGATATTCGTCCGTACAAACCTCCGCATCATATATAGTTGCTTTGCTTACAATAGTATTGCCATCCAACGTACAAGTACAAAACTTGGAAGGCGTACAATCGTTCCACACCTCCAAGCGGAAATATCTGTAGGCAGATTCGCCATAGGCATAAACTGAAGTTGTTGCGACGTTATACTTTGTAATAGTAATTGTTTTTGAGGCTTCTCCAGTAGCAAAATCAATATAGCCGGCTTCCTCCGCATAATGTACATCACCAACCGCAGAACCATCACACGTGCGGTAATACACCCTTGTAGGATACGTGGTTGTACTACGCGTAATGGTAAACGTAGTAGTTCCTGAAGCACAAGTTACCGAAGAAATAACATCGGAAGGGGCACCAAACACTGCCGAAGTTGCCAAAAGTGCGAATGCGCACAAAAGGATTTTTGTAAATGTATTTTTCATAAATATTTAATTTTCAATATGTTATCATTTGTTTCGTAGGGACGCGGCACACCACGTCCGTACATGAAAAATTTTGGTGCAAGGTAAAATTTTTTGTGGAAAAACGGATGTGAAAGACGAGGTTTTTAGTCACTGTGCAAAGTGTCAAAAATACACTATTGGTGGGCATCGTGAAGCATTGAGGTCATCTCTCACTACGCTTCGCTTCGTTCGAGATGACGTGGGATTATTTTATTTCAACAACGCAGGAAATTGGAAAGTGGTCGGAAACTTTCAAGCCGGTGCGCTCAAAGTTGTAGCACTTAAATTCCGGGCTGACCAAGATGTAATCCAAGCGTAACTGCGGCCACCAATTGAACGTTGCACCAATGCCCTTGCCGGCAGCAAGAAACGCATCTTCCATGTCTCTTGACGATTTAATGGCCTGATAGGTGTAGGAACAGGCAGGAGAATTGAAATCGCCACATGAAATGATTGGATACGGACATTCTTTCAATGAATAAATGAGTTCATCGGTCTGAACACCTCGTTTGGTAATTGCTTTTGAGAGTTTTGTAACGACATTTTCCACGTTTTTAATCTCCACGTTTTGCACTTTTCCTAAGTCGTTGATAGTCTGTTTGTTCTCATGCGACAACCGATACGATTCCAAGTGACTGTTGTAAATCCGAATGGTATCGCCATCTTTCACAATATCGGCCCAAATGGTGGAATTTCCCGTTTTCTGATAATCCATTTTCCCCGAATTGACAATGGGATAGCGACTGCAAATAAGATTTCCTTGAAAATAATGGTCGCCTATGGTGAAAGTTTTGTTATAGTTTACATACGAGAGATTCATCTGCTGCTTGATGCTGTCAAGCACTATGAATTTCTCGTTTCTGTCGTTGTGATATTCTTGCAGACAAATAACATCGGGATTTTCCTTGAGGATATACAGAAAAATCTGTTGCTTTATCTCATTGTTCTTCTCCCATCCCAAATAATTGAATGCCATAATGTTATACGACATTATCTTGATGCTGTTCTTTTTCTCCTGTGGCGTTTCATCGTTTCCGAACGCAACATAGTGTAACTGCGTGGGAATGCTGAGCACCAACGAAATGAACGAGATGAGAAAATACCGTTTGTGGTCTTTGGCAACTATCCAACAAACAGATGCTATTATATTGATAATCACTATGATGGGGAAACCCAACGCCAACAGTTCGCAATAGGGAAACGAACTCGGGTTTATGTATTGGGCGAGAATACAACAAAGCAATGCAAGTGAAATCAGTGCATTCAAGACGAATAACAGTATTCTTACGATAAGTCTCATTTGTTGTTTTGTTTGAATAACGTTTCTTTTTCCTCTTTTGTTAAGCTATTATATCCAGATTCTGCTATTTTCTTCAGTATTCTATCAATATCTTCTTGGTTTGTTTTTGTTACCTCTTCATACGACACATATTCTTCGTCTCTTTTATTGTTTCTTGTATATGTGAATGTATTTTTAGTTTTATTCCTATTTGTTAATTGCGTCAGGAATGTTTCAAACCAATGTGCAATGTCAGTTCCTTTTTTGTAGCATAGTGCCCAACAAACGCCAAAGGCGACGCCGCCAAGTTTGCAGAGCGATAGTGCAAGGAGTTGGGGCGATGATTGTGAAGCAAGGTGTATCATTGGCAGCAATTCTATTGCAACGATTATGATTGCAAGTATCTTGAGCGAAACTTCGCCGAAAAGAAGCAAAAATACTCTATAATTTGGCGCATACGTGGCTGTTGCCGTTATGACAGCCAATATCGAGGCTATTGGCGAAAGCAAGAAACCGTTGGCCGACGAACCGACGAGAATAGGCAGTACAACTCCTGAAAAACCTCCAAGAACGTAGATTGCCGTCAGTTTTCGCTCGTTGGTTATATCAACCAAGATTCTGCCAAACCAAAACAAGAGTAACATATTGCACATCAAGTTGATGAACGATGTGTCGAAAAACATATACGTTATGATTGTCCATGGTTTTTTGAGCAAGGCCATCACTGCTGTCGGAGCCGCTATATTGTGCAAGGTGAAACTGTAAATCCCCGTAGATGAGATACTTGCGATGATTTCAATTATCCAAAGTAACAGAAATGCCGCACCATTGATGAGCAGAAGTTTGGTGAGCGAATCTCCAGACTTAAATTCTCGTAGTATGTCGTTTTGTATGTTCATTATTCAAATCGTGTTCCGTTTTTCTGCCAATATTTTATGAGAATGAAGCCGAAAATCATTCCTCCAAGGTGGGCAAAATGTGCAGTGTTGTCGCCCACGGAATTTCTAATACCGCTAAATAATTCAATCAATCCATATATCAAAACGAACCATTTCGCTTTAATTGGAATTGCAAAGTAAACGTACAATTCTGCGTTAGGGAACAACATTCCAAATGCCATCAAAAGCCCGAAGACTGCTCCTGATGCTCCTACGGTTGCTCCGTTCACTATCGCGTTTACGCTTCCGAGAGTGCCGTCAACCCAGTTTCGGCCCGAACGAATGAGGTCGTCGCCCTGTGTAAGTACCAAATCCCACATTTCGTCGGTTATCACGAACGTTTGTAGGTGAATGTAGGCAACAATGATTTGCACGATTCCCGCTCCTATGCCCGTTGCCAAATAATAAATGAGAAATTTCTTGCTTCCCCAGAATTGTTCGAGCGTGTGGCCAAACATCCACAATGCCAGCATGTTGAAGAATATATGTTCGAAATTTGCGTGCATAAACATATAACTAATGAACTGCACGGGGCGAAAACTCGGTGATTTTATGTAATGTAACCCTAAATCGTTGGCAACGTTGTAACCTATGTTTTCCAGGAACCAACTTATAATAAAACAGGCAACGTTGATTATAAGTAAGTTTTTGACAACGGGTGTCAGCATTGAAAAACCTGATGGACGAAAGTAACTCATGCTAATTAAATTTTTTTAACAAATCATCGGGTTCTACAATAATGGTTACGATTTGTCCTTCGGGAGTAATCGTAAATGATTTATTTTGAAGCAGTTGTGCAACAAAATGTTGCATTTCCTCAACCGTCATGTTAGGATTTCTATATAATGAAGCCGCCTTTGCAAGATTTTGTGCAATCTGTTCTTGCACGGAATCTTTCACGGTTTTGTTGTTCTCGCTGTAATTCGTGATGAAATCGGTTACGACCTGTGGTAATTCGCCAATAGGCACATCGGCGGGTGCTCCGTTTGCCACAAAAGAATTTTGCCCGAATTCCTCAATGTCGAATCCAAGTTCCTGCAATTGCGGAAGCAACGTTTTCAGCGTTTCCGACTCGTCGGCCGTAAGGTCAATACGAATTGGCAACAGCGTTTTTTGCGATGGCATCTGCTTGTGCGTGAACGAGTCGAAAAATTGGTCGTACAACATTCTGTAATGAGC
This sequence comes from Bacteroidales bacterium, assembly GCA_017618935.1. Next base: position 8,798 of record JAFZTG010000207.1, read on the forward strand.
TCTTTTAATGTCAATTACATAGATTTTCTCGTTTGCAAAAGCAAGGATATATTTTTTTTGAATCTGCGTACAAAACTGAATGCTCAATTCCTTTGTTTGTTCGTCGGCACAAGTGTTTCCCGATGAAAAATCAAAATGGAGCGACTCGTCTTTCTTGTTTGTCTCGTATTCCTCAAACAATTTCTCCCAATTCCTTGTATTTGCTTGCTGATTGGGGTACGACAGCGAACTCTTGGTCTTGAACGGATTATATTCGGGATTATATTTGATTGTTGGTGGCGTGACAGGTCGGTCATTTTTAGGTGAAAACATGTCGTTATAGTCCGCCGAATCACTAAAATCGAGCGAGGGAACGATGTTGTTCTTTCCCAGCGTGCATTTTATCGTGGCTTCGAGCAACTGACAGATATTGAATTCGTCGGAGAATTTGATTTCTGTCTTTGTCGGGTGAATGTTCACGTCGATGTTTGACGGGTCAATCTCAAAAAAGATGAAAAATGGCGGATATTCCTTTTGTGGCAATAGATTACCGTATGCTCTCATTACCGAGCCGAGAAAACTTTTCTGACGGAAGAATCTGTTGTTTACAAAGAAAAACTGATTTGCCCCGTTTTTCCGAGAAATTTCAGGCAGGCCGACGAAACCGTATATTTTCACTATGTCCGATTCATCCTCGATTGGAAGAAGACCTTTCTCCATTGTTTTCCCAAAGATTTTTACAATGCGTTGCATTAAGTTTCCCTTGTCGTATTTTGCGTACAAGTCGCCATCTTTATAGATGGTGAACGAAATTTGTGGATTTGCAATCGTCGTCTGATAAATCTCGGCAAGAATGTAATTGAATTCCGTTTGATTCGATTTCAGGAATTTTCGTCGTGCCGGCGTATTGAAGAAAAGATTTTTCACCGTGAACGTCGTTCCTTGCGGACAGGCGTCTGGTGTCTGCGATTCAATCTTGCTCCCCGCAATGCAGATTTTTGTCCCTAATTCGGCATCTTTTTGGCGCGTTTTGAGTTCCGTTTGCGAAACGGCTGCGATTGATGCCAATGCCTCGCCACGAAAACCCATGGAACGAATATGGAAAATGTCCGACGCATCTTTGATTTTCGACGTTGCATGTCGTTCAAACGCCATTCTTGCATCGGTTTCCGACATACCCACGCCGTTGTCGCTGATTTGAATGGTTGTCCTGCCAGCATCCACAATCGAAATCGTGATGTCGGTCGCGTGAGCGTCTATTGCGTTCTCCACAAGTTCCTTGACCACCGATGCTGGTCGTTGAACCACTTCGCCGGCGGCTATCTGATTTGCTACGGAATCGGGTAAAAGGTGGATGATGTCGGACATACTACATTCTCATTATAAAGTACACGCCAAGGAAAATGAGAAAAGCGAGCAAAACGAGCGTTTTCAGACTTCCGTCTTTGGAACGTCGGTTTGAAATTTTGTTTTTCTCGAATTTTCTGTGTAGGTCCGATACGAACGTACCTTTCGGCAGTTCTTCGCCTTGTTCAAGTTTAACCTCTTGTAAAACGACGGCGCGTCTGTGCTCCCGCTCTTCCTTCTGCTTGTCGTAGTAACGAGTAGGCATGTGGAAACCGCGAGGTTTCGGAGGATTGTATATGGAAGATATGAAACCCATTGTCTTTTGTTTCTGTTGCAAATATACTTAAAATAGATTTTTTATGAATGAGTATAAAAAAGTTTTTATCCATTTGTTTGAATAAAAAAAAAGACTACTTTTGCAAGCGATTTAGAAATCATGGCGAGGTAGCTCAGCTGGTTAGAGCGCATGATTCATAATCATGAGGTCGGCGGATCATGCCCGCCTCTCGCTAC
>JAFZTG010000208.1 GCA_017618935.1 Bacteroidales bacterium
AAAGAAATTGCCGTAAGTACCTTGGGTGTGCTCTATGGCGATGAGGACGAGGAAACTTTGGGCGATTCGCTCGTTGCGTCAGGTTCGTTTACCAACGCATCGGCATTGGCATTTATGGTGTTTATGTTGCTTTGTTTCCCTTGTATGGCTACTATCGGAGCCATTTATGGCGAAACGGGGAAAAAACGGTGGGCGGTGTTCTCAGTGCTCTATCCTACGGTTGTAGCGTGGATAATGGCTTGGATTACGTTTTTGATAGGAGGCATAGTTATATAATTTTAAGTTTGTGAAGTAAGGACGCAAGAGCGTCTTTACTTTTTTGTAATTTTGAAAAAAAAACAAAATTATGTATTCTGCTCGGATGAAAATGGCCGATATTATTACTGATTCCAAAATTCTCTCGGTTTTGGAACGGCTTAATATCAATTTAGGTTTTGGTGAAGCCACCATTGAGGAAATATGCAATAAATATCATCTTTCGACCAATCTGTTCCTGATGATTTGCAACATTTATTCGTTTGACGATTTTACGCCAAATATTGACGGACTTACGCAAAACGATATCACGAAAATTATCGGTTATCTCCAAAAATCACACGATTATTGGCTCAATTCCTGTTTCCCGCAGTTGCACAAAAACATTCATACTATGCTTGACTCGTGTGACGAAGTCAATAAAAAGGTATTGAATAAATTTTATGACGATTATGATGTTGAGGTGAAGAAACATCTTGACTATGAGGAAAATACCGTTTTCCCATATATTCTTTCCCTTGGAAAAGAAAAAGGTACGTTTCGTATAAAAGATTTTGAGGAAAATCATAGCGATTTGGATGAGAAACTGGGTGATTTGAAAAACATCGTTATGAAATATCTTCCCGAAGCATACGTCTCACAGGCAAGAATAGATGTGTTGAACGATATATTCAAGATTGAGGAGGACTTGAACAAGCACACGGTTATTGAAAATTCATTGTTGATTCCGTTAGTTTCTAAAATTGAGCAATAATGTCTGTCAAGAAGTATAAGATAGTATTGATAGAGCCCTCGCAGATGGTTGCGATAGGGTTGAAGAGTATGATTGAGACCAATCCGCAATTCTCGGTAATCGCTTCGTTAACCGACATTGCGAAGTACAATGAATTTCAACATGGTACGGCTGACATCATTATTCTCAATCCTATGGTTGTGAAGAATACGACGAGCAACCTGCAATCGGTAGTGCCGGCGCGAGGAAACGCCGTTTATATAGCCATTACGTATGGTCCTTACAATGAGTCGGAATTACATCAGTACGATGGGTTTATAGGAATTTACAATTCGGCGGCGCAGATTTGTAAACGTTTGCAGGCTGCATTGGATTCCGTTTCGGAAAAACCAAAACAAGACAATGGCAACGAACTTTCGATACGTGAACAAGAAATTCTTACCGCCGTTGCCAAGGGTAAGTCAAATAAAGAAATTGCCGATGAATTCAATTTGTCGATTCATACGGTGATAACGCATAGGAAAAACATTTCCCACAAACTTGGAATCAATAGTATTTCGGGTTTGACGATTTATGTAATTATCAACAAATTGATTGATGTGACGGAGTTTTAAAGACTTCGTTACAAACCAATATTTTAATGTGTTAAAGCCGTTTAGAAATTCGCAATACGGATAATGTCGGCAAATACGCCTGCTGCCGTTACTGCGGCGCCTGCTCCCGGACCAATCACAATCAACGGTTGTGTGCGGTAATGTGCCGTAGTGAACGAAATAATGTTGTCGCTACCCGTAATGTTGTAGAATGGATGCGAAGCATCGATTGCCTTTATTTCGGTGCGAGCCTTGCCGTTTTCGTATGTCGCAATGTATTTCAAACGTTTGCCTTCTTTTTCGGCTTGTGCGAATAACTTAGCAAATTTCTCGTTGTCGTTCTTCTCGAGCGAGTCCCAAAGTTCTTCGACTGTCGTTGTTTTTTGGCTTTCTTCGGAAAGACAGTTTTCAACGTCAACATCTTCCAAATTGAACGTGCAACCAATTTCGCGTGAAAGAATCAAAATCTTACGGGCAACGTCCTTGCCACCAAGGTCGATTTTCGGATCTGGCTCGGTGTATCCTTTCTGACGGGCTTCTTTCACCGTTGTAGCAAAGTCTTTTGTTGACGAGCAGTTGCTGAAAATAAAGTTCAACGAACCCGAAAGAATAGCCTCAATCTTGATGATTTCGTCACCACTCTTGATTAAGTCCTTCAACGTGCTGATGACAGGCAAACCTGCGCCCACATTGGTTTCGTAATAGAAACGAGCGCCTGTTTTTGCCGCAAGAGCGTGAATGTTGGCATAGCGTTTATAGTCGCTTGCGTTGGCAACCTTGTTTGGCGTAACCACCGAAATGTGTTTTTCCAACATTTCCTCGTATTTGTCGGCAACGGCGTAACTTGCCGTATTGTCAACATATACGCTGTTACGAAGGTTGAGTTCCTTGATTTTCTCAACGTATGCATCCAAATCAGGTTTGCAACCTTTTGTTTTTATCAATTCTTCCCAATTGTTCAGGTCAATACCGTCGGTATCAATCAGATAGCCGTCAATATTGGAAATTCCGACAATCTTAACATCGATTTTATTTTGTTTTATCAATGTGTCGTGTTGAGCGTTCACCTGACGGATTAACTCGCCACCGATTGTTCCTGTTCCCACAACGAACACATTCAAAGTTGTAGTGTTCGACAAGAAGAATGATTCGTGTAATGAATTGAGCGCCTTGATTTTATCTTTTTCATTGATAACAACCGAGATATTCAGTTCGCTTGCTCCCTGAGCAATTGCAACCACATTGATACCGTTGATACTCAATGCGTTGAAGAACTTGCTTGCCACACCAGGGATGTTTTTCATATTTTCACCTACAGCGGCAATAATCGAAAGATTATTTTCAACTTTGATTGAATCAATCAATCCAGACTTCAATTCCATCTCGAACTCTTTGTTCAACGCATCTTTCGACTTTTGAGCCTCGTTAGGTAACACGGCAAACGTGATAGAATGTTCCGACGAACATTGCGTAATCAAAATCACATTGATTGACGCTGTGGCAATGGCACGGAACAAACGCATTGAAATACCTGCTTCGCCAATCATACCGCTACCTTGCACGGTAATCAGACTAACTTCATCGATGGAAGAAATACCTTGAACGCGTAGTTGAGAGTTCTTGTTCTCTTTCGAAATCAGCGTTCCTTTTGCCGTTGGGTTGAAAGTGTTTTTTATAATCACGGGAATATTTTTTGACATTGCTGGGATAACAGTACGTGGTTCAAGAACTTTTGCCCCGAAGTGCGAAAGTTCCATTGCTTCTGCGTAGGTTACTTGTTCAAGCGGGAACGCTTTTTTCACCTTGCGCGGGTCGGCAGTCATCATACCGTCAACGTCGGTCCAGATTTCCAAGATGGAAGCGTTGATGGCACGTGCGAAAATTGCCGCAGAGTAGTCAGAACCGCCACGACCGAGCGTGATGGTCTCGTTGTCGTCGGTGCTGGCAATGAACCCTGTAGCCACAAACAATGTGTTAGTATTATTGATTTTATTCTGAATGAGTTTGTCAGTTTTTTCAAAGTTGACCTTTGCCGCACCAAACGTCTTGTCGGTTTTGATTACCGTGCGTGCATCAAGAAATTCGCAGTTTATGCCGCCTTGTGCGATAGTTTTTGCGATGATGTAGGCCGAAAGACGTTCGCCCACGCTGGAAACCAAGTCCAATGAGCGAGGTGTAAGTTCGCGGATAAGCGAAATACCAGTAAGAATGTCGCGCAATTCGGTAAGAACAGCATCGGTGTATTTCTCGCAATCGTCTTTGTAATTACCTGACAACAAGTTGCTTATCGTTTCAAAATGACGATTTTTGATTTCGGTCAATGTTTGGGTGAAGTCGGTCGTGCCTTTTTCTGCCTTTGTGCAGCATTCAATCAACATATTTGTGACACCGCCAAGAGCTGATACCACAACAACTAACTGTTCCTTTGCGAGATTTTCCTTAATAATCGCAATCGTTTTCGTAATGTTCTCGGCGTTCTGCACCGAAGTTCCACCAAATTTTAAAACCTTCATAGATGTCATTCAAAAGTCTCCAAAAGTAATACAATTGCCGAATTTACGCAAAAATGACGGGCGATTTTTTTTGCTGATATATGGTGAAAAAGCGCTTTCAGCAAAGTGAGAACTCTTTTTATGGGCTTGTGCTTTAAATAAATTAATGAAAAAGAGACGCAAACATTGCGTCTCTACATGAATCTTTTGTATTGATGAAAATGTGCCGTGGCAACGTTCCACGAGAATTAAATCTTCATTACATCAGCCTCTTTTGCAGCAGCTTTTTCGTCAACTTTTGCAATTGCGGCGTCAATAATCTTTTGGATTTTTGCTTCTCCGTCTTTTGCCATATCTTCGGCGAGACCGTCTTTTTGTAATTTTTTAAGCATTTCGTTTGCGTCGCGACGGATATTGCGAATAACCACCTTAGTATTTTCCGCTTCGGCACGTACTTGCTTGCAAATTTCTTTACGACGTTCTTCGGTCAAAACAGGAATGTTAATACGAACAATCTGACCGTCGTTGATTGGCGTTAATCCCAGATTTGCAGCCATGATGGCTTTTTCAATCGGGTCGATCATTTTCTTTTCCCATGGTTGCACCACCAATGTGCGGGCATCGGGAGTGTTGATATTCGACACTTGTGAAAGAGGAACCAAAGAACCGTAGTAGTCAACCTTTACGGAATCCAACATAACAGGAGAGGCTTTTCCTGCACGCAGTTTTGTCAATTCCGTTTCCAAACGCTGCAACGGAGCGTTCATACGGTCTTTTGTATCTTCTATTATTAATTCAAGTTCTTCCATATATGTTACATTTTAAATTGAATAGGTAAAGAATACATAATTCTCACCTTTTGACCGGCTTGTTCGCCGGGAACAGCGTCTGGCAATTTTGCAACTGCGTCGAGAGCAGCCTTGTCCAACAATGGGTGAACTGGCTTGACAACTTTTGCATTTGCAACTTTACCCTTACTATTTACCTCAAATTGAACGACAACCATACCCGAAACGCCCAAATCTTGTGCTTCGGCAGGGTAGTCCAACACTTGCATAATATATTTGTATGCAAATTTTTGATAGTCTTCGCCATTGATGGTAGGCATTTTTTCCACTTTCATGAAGATTGGTTTTTCGTTTTCATCTGCATAATCGTCGAAATTAAATTTTTCCTCTGGAATTTCAGCATTTGCATCCTTATCGGCACCAACTTGTTCTGATTGGTCTTGGGATTCATCGGTAGTTTCCTCAATTTGAGGATCTTGTGGAGGTTCTGGAATTTCCGGCTTTGGTTGTTCTGGCTCTGGTTGGTCGGGTTCACGAGTAACTTCAACCATTTCCATATCGTCTTCATTTATGCCGTCGCCACGGTCAATCACGACGTTTGATTCAGATAAACCTAATTCAAATGCGCCCCAAATAACCAACAATACAACAACAAAACCTATCTCTCTGAAAAGAAATTTCTTTTCTTCAAGATTTGCCTTTTCGCTCTTTTTAACTTCCATAGAACTTTCTATTTTATTTTCAAACTTTGTATGCATACTTTTATGCACACTACTTTCGTTGCAAATATATTACATATTTTTCAAATTGTTAATCAATATAAAAAGTTTTTACAAGATAAAATGTACTACCTTTGTCCGAAACAAAAACCAATGACGTTACAAAGATCTGACATAGAAATAATGGCGCCAGTTGGCTCGTATGAGTCGCTTATGGCTGCTATTCAGGCTGGTGCAAATTCGGTGTATTTCGGCATTGAGATGCTGAATATGCGTGCTCGTTCGTCGAACAATTTCACCACCGAGGACTTAGCTAACATTGTGAAAATCTGCAATGAACACGGCATAAAATCCTATCTTACCGTGAACACAATCATTTACGACAAGGACATGGCGACCTTGCACAAGGTGATGCAAGCGGCAAAGGATAACAAAGTTACGGCTATCATAGCGTGTGATATTGCCGCCATTCAATGTGCCATGGAATATGGCGTGGAAGTGCATATTTCCACGCAACTGAATATTTCGAACACGCAGGCGGTGAAATTTTTCTCGCAATATGCCGACGTGGTTGTACTTGCCCGCGAACTGAATCTTATGCAGGTAAAAGAGATTTACAATGCGATTCAAAAAGAACACATTTGCGGTCCGAAAGGCGAATTGGTGAAACTCGAAATGTTCTGCCACGGGGCTCTTTGTCAGGCGATTTCGGGGAAATGCTATCTGAGTCTGCACGAGAATAATTATTCGGCAAACAAGGGTGCATGTCTGCAAACGTGCCGCAAGGCATACATTGTCACGGAAAAGGAGACGGGCAACGAGTTGGAGATTGACAATGAATATATTATGTCGCCCAAAGATTTGTGCACTATAGGTTTTCTTGACGAACTTGTAGAAGCAGGCGTTCGTGTGATGAAAATTGAAGGTCGCGCCCGTAGTGCCGAATACGTGAAAACCGTGGTGGAATGCTACAATCAGGCAGTTGAAGAAATAGTCAACGGTACCTACAATGATAATAAAGACGCAAAAGTTGCAGCTTGGAAAGAACGTTTGTCACGCGTTTTCAACCGTGGATTCTGGAACGGCTATTATTTAGGGCAAAGATTAGGTGAATGGAGTCGTCACTATGGCAGCAGCGCCACGAAGACGAAAATTGCCATTGGAAAATGTACCAATTACTTCACGAATTTGAATGTGGCAGAGTTTCTTATGCAGTCGGACGAACTTAATCAGGGTGACGAGATTTTGATTACCGGTCCCACAACTGGCGTGATAGAAATGACTGCTGACGATATTCGTGTTGATTTGAAAACAGTGGAAAAAACAGTCAAAGGTGAGTTGTTTTCAATGAAAACGCCAGAAAAGATTCGTCGTGGCGATAAACTGTTCAAAGTTGTTGACTCAGAATCAATTAAGAAGTAAGAATTAAAAATTAAGAATTGTCAAAGTCACCTTCATAAAAATGAGTATTTGGCAGAAAATAAAAGAATTTACTTCGTCCGAAATGACAAAAAATTCGGCTAAGTTGTTGTCTGCCAGTGTGATTGTACAAATTATAGGTTTGCTCATTTATCCTATTTTAACTCGATTGTATAGTCCCGAAAACTTTGGAATGATAAATTTGTTTCTCAGTATTTCGGGTGTGCTTACAATTCTTTCTACTGCCGAGTTACAGTATTCTATTGTTTTACCAAAGTCGGAAGAACGTGCCGTGGCATGCTTTCACGTCGGTTTCTTTAGTGCGTGCGCGTTTTTTGTGCTATTGCTCTGCACGATTCCGTTTTCCGAAAGCATAGCACAACTTTTCAACGCGCCCGATTTGGCCAGTTGGTATTGGGGAATACCTATTTTCGTATTTCTTTCATCGTTGTGGATATTGCTAAACTATTGGTACACAAGAGAAAAACAATTCGGTGCAATAAGCAAATACCAAATTACCCAATGTGTGGCAAACGCAGGGGCAAAATGTGGTTTCGGCTTTGCAGGATTCTTGAACGGAGGTTTGATTTTTTCTGCCTTGCTGTCGCCATTTATTGCATTGTGTTTTAGCATTACGAATATAAGTAAAGAATTTATAAAACCGCTATTCGCTAACAAAAAAGAAGAGAATTTCAATGCATTACGGGAGTATGCAAATTTCCCGAAATACTCGTTGCCACGGGCGATTATAAATTACGTCAGTTGTAATTTGCTGATATTGTTGTTAACTCCCGTGTTCGGTCTTACCGACATAGGATTTTTGGGAATGGCGCTTACACTTGCGTTTCGGCCAATCAATATGATTTCGGAATCATTGTACAAAGTTTTTTATCAGAAAACGGCGGAACACGTTCAGAACAATGAGCACATTATAGATTTTTTCAAAAAATATTTCTTGGTTATCTTGCTGTGTGTCGTCCCGTTACTTGCCATTATCGGGTTCTTTATCAACGAAATCATTGTATTTTTATTAGGTTCAACGTGGAGCGAAACAGCCGATATTATTCTGTATATGATGCCGTGGCTTGTA
>JAFZTG010000209.1 GCA_017618935.1 Bacteroidales bacterium
CCATTGCTCGCGGCTCTGTTTCGGTGGGTTGTCGGTAAAAGCAAGACGTGAATCTTTGCAGAAATATGTGTGTGCCTCGGTATATCGGTCAACTTTGATTGTTGTCAGATTGTCGCACTCGGAAAGCGAATAATCGCCAAATTTGGTAACGGTTGACGGAATGGTGATTTCCGTGAGGCTCACACAACTTTTGAAAAGTCTGTAACTCAAATTGGTAAGTCCTTCGTGCAAGGTTACTTTTTCGAGCGATGAATCATTCTGAAACACCGCATTGCCAATCGAATCAACCGAAGCAGGAATTTCAATTTCCTTGAGCTTTGTGCAATTATGGAATGCAAGACCGTTGATTATCGTCACCGACGACGGTATCACAACCTTGTTGAAATCCGTTCTCCCATAGTAGGCTTTGTAAGCAATCTCGGTGGTGCCTTCGTTGATATAAAGAACGCTATCGGTGATGGTTTGTGCCAGCAACGAACCAGCCGACAACGAAACCGCAAATGCAAGAGCCACAATCTTTCTCATAATCAATTAATTATTTAATAACGATTTTCCTTGTCATATTCCCCGTTTTCACAATATAAACACCTGATTCATTGACGCAAATTTCGGTGGAAACGTTGCGTGTGGCATCCCTACATAACAATCGCCCCATAACATCATAAACACGGATTTCGTTGGTGGCATTTTCAACCACAATTGTGCGACCTGCGGCGTATATGTTTATGTTGGTAAATTGTTCGGTTACAGAGGTTTCGAGGTTATTATTTTCGTTGTTGCCTTCGTTTTCGTTATTATTTTCTCCTTCGTTCTGGTTACCGTTTTCGGTTTTTATTCTGAAAGTCATATTATTCTCTTCGGCGAATTTGTGTGCGTAACTGTCTTTTTCCACAACCCATACAACGTTTTTCGATGTTATGTTTTTGCCAATCATTGTAACACTTTCTGGAATCACAATCGTATCAATTCCTGTGTTCGAAAACGCATTGTCGCCGATTTTCCGCACTCCGTCCTCAATCACCACGGTTTTCAAATTCTGGCAGTCGGCAAATGCTTCTTTGCCAATAACTTTAACCGTGCTTGGAATGGTGATTTCTGTTAGTCCCGAACCTTTGAAAATCCTATAGCTCAATTCTCTTACGCCGCTTCCGATTTCCGCAGTGGCGAGCGAAGTGCAGTTTTGAAAAGCCGCGTTGCCGATTGACTTCACGCTGTTGGGAATGGTTATTGATGCCATCCCTTCGCACGAATTAAATGCTTCTTTTTCAATTTTCTTAATACTTGAAGGCAATTCTATTTCTTCGATTTTTGTGCCAGAGAAAGCAGAACTATAAATTACTTCCACTGACGAAGGAAGCACAACTTTAGTAAAGTCAGTTTGATTTTTGTAAGATTCCACACGAGGCATCCCTTCTCCGATATAGAGAACGTTGTTTATAACAGTATCCGCTTCGGGTTCGGGAGCATTGAGATATTCGCCCGAAAAATTCTTCGAATTGAAAAATGCTGTTCCTTCATTGTATGGTGTGGTTCCTTTTTCATATTCTTCTTGATATAAAATACTGCCAATTTTCGGCCAGTCCACATTGAATGGCTCGGGACGGCCATCGTTACACATATTACCATCCTCGTGCCCCCAGCCCATATTATGTGAAAATTCATGCCAAAAACCGTTGGGAGTGCCTTGTGAAAGGCCTAAAATCCAATGATTATCCAAATAAATTGAAGCTCCGCCAGCTACCCCAAATCCGTCTTTACATTTCATAAGAACAATTGAACAATTCAACGATTTTTCCAACAATTCTTCCATCTGTTCTTTCGTCAAGAATTCTGTCAGTTCTTCATTTGTTGCAAGGGTTTTGTTTTCAACCGCTTCGTAACAACGAGCCGCATATTCTGGCAGACCAAAAATATAGGCCACATTATATATGCCTGCAATATACTCGCGGGCATGAACAGGTTTCAAATTCACGGGTGGATGAGGGCTGCTATTAAAAGAGATGGTCCATTTTGTCGAAATAGAGACAAGTCGTTGATAAAAAGCATCGTTGGTTGTAAGCGTGTAATGCTCAACGCTGTCTTCTAAAAAATCAAAATCACACAATACGGTTCGCGTCAACGGATAGATTGTTTTGTTGCTAATGAGTTTATTCCCTTCTTTGTCTGTAACTGTAACATTCTCACACGGATATAGCATAAACGACGTCAGCACGAGTTTGTCATCGATTTCTTCCAACTTCAGTGGCTCCTGTATTTTGAATTTGTAAGAATTTAAGTTTAAATAAGAATCATCGTCGCACAAAATTCGTGTGAAATCCTCTTTAATCTGTTTCGAAGCGTCTTTTGAATAATAATTCAAATCGGCAAGCACGCCGCACAGATAGTAACCATTCTCTTTTGCCCACGTATCGGCAAACGAGCCGCTTTTCATGCGGATGATTGTATTCGGATGAAATGCATTTTCACCGATTTCAGTAATATCGTTGTTCAGGTCAATCTGTTCAAACGCCAAATTCTGGAACAATCCTGCTTTGATTGTTATGTTGTCGGAAATGGCCAAATACTTCAAATCAATACTATCGGCATGTTCCATATCTATGCCGATAATATCAACTTTATTGCCGTTATCCGTTACAATGCGATACGCTTCGCTTCCTAACCAACAATGGAACATTCTTGTAGATTTATTTTCTGTCAGAATATTCTCCTTTTTGATTGATTGAATCGACTTTGGCAATGTAACCGATTGTAGTTTGGGACAATCAACAAACGCATACACAATCAGTTTCTGCACGCCTTCCTCAAACACAATTTCCTCAAGGTTGGCACAGCCAGCAAATGTCCAGTCGCCGATTGACTTGACATTTCCTGGAATCACAACCCTTGTCAAGCCTGTGCAGTTACGGAAGGCCGAAGTTCCGATTGTGGTGATTTCGGTAGTTGTATCTTTGAATATAATCTCAGTAATCTCCTGATTATCTTTGTATTGGTTATTATTGATTTTCGTCACACCAAGACCTACATACAGAATACCTTCGTCAATAATATTGTATTTCGATGAGGCAATCCATTGCTCTTTTGTTTGTGTGGGCTCGTTGTCAGTAAGTTTCATTCGAGGGTCGGTGTTGTAAAACGCATGGGCTTCGCTGTATTTGGTAACTTTGATTGTTGCCAGGCTATCGCATCCCGAAAACACCTCGTTGCCAAATTCTGATACTGACGCTGGGATAGTGATTTCTTTAATTGCCGTACTTTTGAACAGACTGTAACTCAAATTGGTAAGACCTTCGTGTAGTGTAACTTTTGTGAGTGCCGAATCGTTTTGAAACGCAGCATTGCCAATTGTTGTTACCGATGCAGGAATTTCGATTTCTTCAAGATTCGTGCAGCTGTGGAACGCAAGACTGCCGATTTTTGTAACCGACGAAGGAATCACCACTTTTTTGAATGTTTTTTTCCCGTAGTAGGCCTGCCCTTTTATTTCGGTTGTTCCTTCGTTGATATACAGCACGCTGTCAACAATGGTTTGCGCCG
>JAFZTG010000210.1 GCA_017618935.1 Bacteroidales bacterium
ACTTGCATTTTAATTCACCTTAATTTTCAAAACCTATTCTGCAACTGCTGCATCAAATTCTGGTTTGGTTTCTGTTTGTTCTGCATCTTTCTTAGCTGATGTTGGAACAGGTAAATCTTTTTGTTCTTTTTTGATTGCGTCTGTAATCAAAACGAATGTGCCATTGCAGCCCGGAACTGCGCCTTCTACGAAAACCAAGTTTTCTGCTTCGTCTGTTCCAAATATTTTCAAGTTTTGTACGGTAACTGTTTCATTACCCATCTGACCGGACATCTTTTTACCTTTCAGAACGCGTCCTGGCCATTCACGCATACCTGTACCACCCAAAGAACGATGCGCCTTTAATACACCGTGTGTGGCTTCTTTACCACCAAAGTTGTGGCGTTTCATTGCGCCTTGGAATCCCTTACCTTTGCTAGTCGCTTGGACATCAACAAATTGTCCGGCAACGAAATGAGATGCGCACATCGCTGTTCCAACTGGAATCACACAATCATCTGTTACACGAAATTCTGCAATTTTACGATATGGTTTTACACCCGCTTTTTCCGCCGCAACCGCTTGTGGTTTTGCGACATGTTTTGCCTTGGCTTCACGAATGCCAAGAACATTTGCGACATATCCGTTCTTTTCGCTTGTACGATTGCCGATAACTGTGCAATCACCAACGGACAAAACCGTCACCGCGTGTGCGACGCCGGCATCGTCATACAGACGTGTCATTCCCATTTTTGTTGTTATCAATCCGCTACGTTTCATTTCTTATGCCTTTTTTTCTGTCAGAGGTTAGAATATTATGCCGAAAAGTCAACAAATATCTAACGCTAACAATTCTTTTTACAATTTAATTTTCACATCAACACCCGATGCCAAATCCAACTTCATCAGTGCATCAACTGTCTGAGGGGTTGGGTTAACAATGTCTACGACCGCTTTATGATTACGGATCTCGAATTGTTCACGCGATTTTTTATCAACGTGTGGTGAACGGTTGACTGTAAACTTTTGAACCAGTGTCGGCAAGCGAACAGGCCCAACGACATCTGCGCCGGTGCGCTTTGCAGTTTTGACAATCTCCTCCACTGATTCCACCAAAATTCTGTGGTCAAAAGCCGTCAATTTGATGCGAATTTTTGATGCTGGTACCATTTTGCTTGTTTCCCTTATTTATTGTCATATTCACATTTATTGGCCGCCCAACAGTTTCCTGCGGGCGACCAACAAACGTAGTTATTATTTGATGATCTTTGACACAACACCTGCGCCGACTGTACGTCCGCCTTCACGGATAGCGAAGCGACGACCTTCGTCCATAGCAATAGGTGCAATCAATGCAACTGTGATACGAACGTTATCACCTGGCAAGACCATTTCTTTGTCTGCCGGCAATGTGATTGTACCGGTTACATCGGTTGTGCTAAAGAAGAACTGTGGACGATAGTTGCTAAAGAACGCTGTGTGACGTCCGCCTTCTTCTTTGGTCAAGATATAAACTTCGGCTTCGAAATCTGTGTGTGGGGTAATAGAACCCGGTTTGCAGATAATCTGGCCACGTTCCACATCTTCTTTCTTGGTTCCACGTAACAACAAACCAATGTTATCACCCGCTTCACCTTGATCCAACAATTTACGGAACATTTCAACACCCGTAACTGTTGTTTTCTGTGTTGGACGCAAACCAACGATTTCGCATTCGTCACCGACTTTGATAACACCGGCTTCGACACGACCTGTAACAACGGTTCCACGACCTGTGATGCTGAACACGTCTTCGATTGGCATCAAGAACGGTTTATCAACTGGACGTTCTGGCATTGGGATGTATTCATCGCAGGCTTTCAACAAAGCATCAATTGATTCTTTGCCAAGGCCGTCTGATTTGCCTTCCAATGCGGAAACTGCAGAACCACGGATAATTGGCACGTTTTCACCGTCAAAGTCATTTGCAGACAACAATTCACGGATTTCCATTTCAACCAATTCCAACAATTCTGGATCGTTTGCCAAATCACATTTGTTCAGGTAAACAACAATTTTCGGAATACCGACCTGACGCGCCAACAAGATGTGTTCACGGGTCTGAGGCATTGGACCATCAGTTGCCGCAACCACCAAGATAGCACCGTCCATCTGCGCAGCACCGGTAATCATGTTTTTAACATAGTCCGCGTGTCCTGGGCAGTCAACGTGTGCATAGTGACGATGTTCTGTTTCATATTCAACGTGTGCAGTATTAATTGTTATACCACGTGCCTTTTCTTCTGGTGCGCTATCGATTTCGTTAACGCCTTTCTGTGCATCGGCACCGACGCCATAGTAATGAACAATAGCAGCAGTCAATGTCGTTTTACCGTGGTCAACGTGACCAATGGTACCGATATTAACATGCGGTTTGGTTCTTACATATTTTTCTTTTGCCATGGTTTTCTCCTTGGGCTTGGGTTAATTTAATTTGTTCTTTTTTGATTTCCGAAACTTGATGTTACACCAAAAATTTCAAAAATCTAAACTTTTTTTATTTTGTCAGCTTTTTAATAACCTCATCTGCGACATTTTGCGGAACTTCGTCATAGTGCGACAATTCCATATACGGATTTGCACGACCCTGGGACAAAGAACGCAGTGTTTTGACATATCCAAACAGATTCGCCAATGGTACATACGCAGAAATCAATTGGTTACCAAACTGAGTTTCAATACCGTTAATCTGTCCACGACGACTGTTCAAATCGCCGATAATGTCCCCGACGTATTCTTCCGGCGTATTAACCGAAAGTTTCATAATCGGTTCCAACAATTTTGGCGATGCCTTCTTCATAGCTTCGCGGAAGCAGGCACGCGCCGCAATTTCAAAGCATAATACATTAGAGTCAACTTCGTGATATTTACCATCAACCAATGTTGCTTTGAAATCCACCGTAGGATAGCCAATCAGAACACCTGTCTGTTGTGCTATCTTCAATCCTTTTTCTACCCCGGGGATGTATTCTTTTGGAATCGCACCACCGACAATCTTGTTTTCGAATTCGTACCCTTTACCTGGTTCTAATGGTTCAAATTCAATCTTAACCTGGGCGTATTGACCCGAACCACCAGATTGTTTTTTATGTGTGTATTCTTCTGTAACCGGTTTGCGGAATGTTTCACGATACGCAATACGCGGTTCGCCGACATTAACGTCAACTTTGAATTCACGCAGCAAACGATCAACCAAAATTTCAAGGTGTAATTCACCAACACCCGCCAAAATTGTTTGACCAGATTCTTCATCCACAGATACGCGGAAAGACGGATCTTCTTTGGCCAATGCCTGCAGACCCAATGACATCTTTTCGATATCTGCCTTGGTCTTTGGTTCAACGGCGATAGAAATAACCGGTTCTGGAACATGGATGTTTTCCAAAATAATTGGGGTATTTTCATCACACAGCGTATCACCAGTAATTGTTTCCTTCATACCAACCAATGTGATAATATCACCCGCGGACGCTTCTTTGATTTCTTCGCGTTGATTTGAATGCATCAACAACATACGGCCAACACGTTCGCGTTTATCACGGTTAGAATTATAGATATATGAACCCGCCGTCAATTTACCAGAATAAATACGGATGAACATCAGGTTTCCAACGAACGGATCGTTTGCGACCTTAAACGCCAAGGCGCTAAATGGTTCTTTTGGATCCGGATGACGTTCAATAACGGTTTCTTTATCCATTGCTGTTCCCTTAATTGCCGGAACATCCAATGGCGATGGCAAGTAATCAACAATTGCATCCAATAATGGTTGAACGCCTTTGTTTTTAAATGCTGTTCCGCAAAGGACCGGCACAAAGTTTTGTGCGATAACACCTTTACGTAATAATTTCTTGATGGTATCGTGATCTGGGACTGTGCCTTCCATATAT
>JAFZTG010000024.1 GCA_017618935.1 Bacteroidales bacterium
ATAGGTTTCCCTCACCTCTTTTGCGATTGAATCAAAATCACCCACGATAACAGTCGGTTTTATGCCAACAGCCGACAATTTTAGTATTGCTCCGTCGCAACAAATGATTGTCTTTGCCTGTCGCAAAATGGCAAGAGGAATCTCGTGCGTCGGGAATTGACCGTTGCACACAACTACCACGTCAGAGTATGTAAAGAATAAATCATTCATTTTCGTTCGTTTCGAGAGCAACCTGTTTCTTATATTTCTTTCGCCAGACCACAATTCCAATGACTGCCGTCACTATATAACAGAAATACAAAATCACCGTGGGATAGAGTGTTTTATCGCCTGTGGTGTCGCCAAGATACAGCACCGTCAAAATGTATAGCGAGTCGGCAAAAATCCACAAATACCAATATTCCAATATCTTTTTCGTCAGCATAAACGTTGCCACCACACTTGCCGACGTGATTATGGCATCAATCAAGGCTATTTCGGAACCCGTCTTCGACAAAATAAAATACATCACGACGATGAGCACAGCCATAGCAAACGCCGTCATAAGCCACCATTGCCCACGCATCCGTTGTATCTTCATTTCTCCATCATCGGATTTCTTGCCTTTTGTCCAAGAATATATGCCATACGCACTTGTAACAATATAATAAATTTGAAACGCGGCATAGGCATAGATTTCAGTGGCAAAAAAGTTGATTGCCAACGCTCCCGCAGAAATAATGTTGAAATACCACAACGCAATATGTTCCGTGACCTGAAACCACATCACGACGAAACCGGCAAGCGTGCCCACAAGCACGCACGCCTTCAAGAAATCGAATGTCGCTATATAGTCTTGAATAAACTCAATCATATTAGAAACTATATGTTACACGGAATGTATAATGGATTCCAGCTTGTGGGAAATAGTATTTCCACGTATTTTCAACGCCTTGTTCGTACCAGTTTCCACCGTAAGCGTTGCTAATGTACATTTTATCCAAAATGTTGTTGATTGCAAATTGGAAATCCAACGTATTGCCCGGGTCAGCCAACTGCCACGTATAGCGTGCTTGAAAATCGTGAACAGCATATTGGTCGAGTTTTCTTTCCGCATTCGACGTGTTGTCAAAATACTGAGGGCCAACAAACTTGCTCACCAAACCGAACGACAATCCCGTCGTTGGATACACAAAAATCGAATTAGAAGCAACCACGTTTGGCGAATACGAAATATCTGTCGTGCCCAATGGCGTAACCTTTTCAATTTCATTCCAATCCTCATCGTAATCGGTAGCATATTCCACATAATCACGGATTTTGTTTTGTGACAAAGTAACATTGCCTTTCCAGCAAATTTTCTTTATTGGCTTATATTGGAACGACAATTCCACACCATAGCGGTAACTTGTCTTTACATTTTCCAGAATGGCATCGCCCATATCATTCAATTTTCCCGTCTGAACTAACTGATTATCATAGTACATTCCGAAGAAATTCGTAGTAAAAGATAATCGGGCGTTTGCATAGGTGCAACCCAATTCTAAGTCATACAAAGATTCAGGCAGCAATTCTTTCGCGTCGGCTAATTTTGCCGCGTCTTTCAAGTTGGCACGAGTCGGCTCGCGATTCGCCATAGACAAAGACGAGATGAACAAAAACTTTTTATGTCTATATCGCAAACCCAATTCAGGGTTGAAGAATTTCCAGTTAAACGTATGGTTCATTGCCGTCAAATCGTCGTCGAAACCACTCATTTCGTAATTAATGGTACGATACTGCAATTCTCCCAAAAGCGTAAGTTTTTCTTTGTTGTATTTACTTCGTGCAAATACGTTCATTTCCTTTTTCAAACCGTTGTTTTCATAATAATTATGAGAAATATCGGTCACCGTATCGTCTTGAATCCAAATGACTTGACCAAAGTGGTCGCCATCGTAAATGCTATATGAACTACCCAATGAATACGTTATTCTGCGAGGTTTGTACGAAACGGCGGCAACGTAGCCATATTGAATGTTGTCCAACGCTTTCTGGCGAATCAAATCGTGAACGGCGGGAGCAAAACCGTAATTTTGCAATTTCGCATCATCCTTATATTGTTCATAATAGCCCTCGCCTTTCGTTGCAAACAAAGATACACTCACTGCCGTTTTTCGTGTCCACGATTCGGTAGGACGCATTGTGTCCTTCTCATACTTATACGTAAGCGAATAGCGTGTCTGGGTGTAATTATCCGACTCATTACTATAGAATTTCTCATTGCCTTCGTCATCTATATAGCGACCGGCACTGTTGTACGTCGGGTCGGAATCCCATTTTTCCGATGGCAATCCTTCCCACGTGATTCCCGTCTTTTGCTTGCCATACAAGACTTTTGCCTGCAAAGCAGAAAAATCGTTCACCTTATACGTGGCAGCAACGTCAAACGACTGCAAATGCGCCTTTCCACGTTGTACCCAACCATCGGAATGAACGGTTCCGAAGTGCATATCAAACATAAAATGGTTGCCAAGTAAGCCCGTACCCACGGCAGCCGAAACCTTGCGAGTGCCGAACGAGCCAATTGTTCCCGAAACTTGTCCATACATTTCTTCCGATGCATCCTTGGTGTCGAAGTTCATAGAAGCACCAAACGACGACGGACCACTACCCGAGGTGGCAACACCACGGCTAAGTTCTATCTTACTGACTGCTGACGAGAAATCACCCAAATTGACAAAATACACGTCCTGCGACTCGGCATCGTTCATAGGAATACCGTCAATCGTAATGTTCATACGGGAAATGTCGGTACCACGCACACGCATTCTCGTATAACCCAAGCCCGTTCCCGTTTCTGACGTAGCAACCAACGATGGCGTATGGTCAAGCAAGAACGGAATATCCTTTCCCATTACGGTTTCCGACACATCGGAAATAATAGTAGAGGTTGTTTTTGTCGTCGTTGCTGTCACCAAAATCGGATCGGAATGTTCCAATTCAAGTGTAACATTGTATTGCGGTTCCTTCACAACAACAGATCTATATGCTGTCTGATAGCCAACATACGAATACTCTATCTGATCACCCACCCGAACCTTGATTTGATATTCTCCATTATAAACGGTCAGCTGCACGTCGTTGGTACGCAAATTACACACATAGGCGGCAATCAAAGGCGTTCTATCGACACCATAGACTCTACCCGTCAAATTAAATTCCTGAGCCAAAAGATTGCTAAACAAAATAACAGAAATTAAAGCACTTACTATTCGTTTCATACTATTAAACATTAAAATTACTGTGAATAGAGCATGCTCAAAGACGAAGCCAGTTGAATTCCTTACGCAGGTTTTAACCTGTTCAAGTATGAGGGTATCATCTCAGCCGTATTAGGCACCCCTATTCAGTGCAACAAAAGTATATAAATTTTCTATACTGTGATAGAAAATATGTTCTTATTTTTTTCGTATTGCGATGTTTTTACAATTCTAGTACGTCAGTTCCAAATCAATGTTTTCTTTCACTTCAAACGGAAGTCCGTGTTTTCCAATCACTTCCATAAATGGATCTGGATCAAATTCTTCCACGTTGAATACGCCCGCACCTTGCCATTTGCCAGTGAGGAACATCATTGCGCCCGTCATTGCTGGAACGCCCGTGGTATAAGAAACACCTTGTGCGCCAGTTTCGTTGTATGCCGCCTGGTGACTACAGTTGTTCCAAATATAGGCAGTCTTTTCCTTGCCGTCTTTTATACCTTTTACACGACAACCGATTGACGTTTCGCCTGTGTAATTCTCACCCAATGTTTCGGGTGCAGGCAAGGTTTCTTTCAAGAATTGCAAAGGCACAATTTCCACACCTTTATATAAAATAGGTTTTATACTTGCCATTCCATTGTTTTGAATTACACGGAGATGGGTAAGATATTCGTCGCCGAACGTCATAAAGAATCGTGCCATTTTTATGGTTGGAAAATTCTTTACCAACGACTCCAATTCTTCGTGATACATTAAATATGATTTTCTCACACCAATGTTCGGATACGTCAACGGGAACACAATTTCCTGCGGTTCGGTTTCAACCCATTTACCGTCTTTCCAATAACGGCCTTTTTGCGTAATTTCACGAATGTTGATTTCGGGGTTGAAGTTTGTGGCAAATGCCTTTCCGTGGTCACCGCCGTTGCAGTCAACAATGTCGAGATAATGAATCTCATCGAAATAATGTTTTGCCAAATATGCGGTATAAATCTGGCTTTGTCCCGGGTCGAAACCACAACCGAGAATTGCGGTCAAACCTTTTTCCTTGAACTTATCTTGATATGCCCATTGCCAACTATATTCAAATTTCGCAACGTCTTTCGGCTCGTAATTCGCCGTATCCATATAGTTTACGCCTGCTTCCAGACACGCGTCCATTATGCATAAATCCTGATATGGCAACGCCACGTTGATGACCAATTTCGGTTGGAACGACTTAATCAACTGCACCAATGCAGGAACGTCTTCGGCGTCGATTTGGGCAGTTTGAATCTTTCTGCCAAGTTTTTCCTCGATGATAGCCGCAATTTTATCGCATTTCGACTTTGTGCGACTTGCCAACATAATGTCGGAAAATACCTCCGGATATTGAGCACACTTGAACGTAACTACCTGACTTACACCGCCAGCACCAATGATAAGAACCTTTGCCATATTTGTAAATTTTATTGCGTTAAAATTACACTTTTTCTTAATACGTTCATACTAAAAAAAGACAAGCATCGTTTTATACTAAAAATTGTTTGCCTATGGATAAAACTTCTACTCTCTCTGTTATCAAAAATCAACACGAAGTCAAAAAAAGCAACACAAACGGTATCAGGTTTCTACAAGCGTATTGTAGAGCATTTCAATGCGTTACGACCAAACACAATGATACGATAACCTTGTGGCTGAATTAGTGAACAACTTCGTCGTCGCCCCGATAGGATTTCACTTCTAATCCGTTTTCGTTGAGGACGGCATAGGTGGTGTTCATTATCCAATTCCCCGTGTTAATATAACGACTTCCCGCCTCTATCTCTTTATCGACGGCAACGTGACGATGCCCGAAAATGAAGAAATCATATTTTTTTGTCTTCAAGATTTCTTTCGCATACAGCAAAAGAAATTCTTTGTCATCGCCAAGATAATTAGCTGACTCATAGACTTTTACCTTGCGGTTGTGCGACGACCACGCATGAGCGAAGCCAAATGCCCAGTTTACAGGCACAAAGCGAAACAACCATTGCAAGAACCTACAAGAAAAAATCACGTGCAGGAAATTCATTCCCCTATCATAATTCCCCAAGGCGTGACCGTGATGAATAAACAATTTCTTTCCGAAATACTCTCGTTCCAACGGGTCGTTATAAATAGTGGCGCCAATTTCTTTTTGTAAATAATCGCCATACCATAAATCGTGATTGCCCGAAAAAATATTCACGGGAATTCCCGAATCGACAAATTCGGCTAATTTCGCCAACAAACGTACATAGCCCTTGGGAGCTACGTACTTATACTCAAACCAGAAATCGAATATATCGCCCAACAGATACAACTCGCCACACGAGGGTTTTATTTCGTCTAACCACGTAAGAACCAACTTCTCACGTTCACGGCTTTTTTCCTCATCGGGATAGCCCAAATGAAAATCCGAAGCGAAATAAATATTCTTAGATGGTTCCATTGTACAATGCTAAAAACTCTTTTCTATGGAAAGTGTCACAATAGAAATCAATTCATCGTCCTGAATTTCGTGCCGAAGCATATAGCCCAAATCCAAACCGATTTGCTTCCGAAATCCGAAAGAACAGTTCGCCCCGTATTTTACCGTTGCTATGGAATAATTCGTACCCGCGCCAAGCGGATGATAGGTTTCGACAAACAACGACGGTCTCACACGTTTGTTTGCCACATACGCGACTTTGAGTTTGTTCTTATCGACGAACGACGGAAGCAAACTTTTCTCATTCTTGATGTAGGTGTTTTTGGAAACATTCATTTTCGTCTGAATCGCCACACGAAAATCGCCGAATTTCTTTTTGTAACCGACAAGTGCCGCAAACGTATGAACGGGGAAATATCCCTGTACGCGATATTTGTCGGCAAATTCATAACTTGCTCCGACGAACAACGGCTTGGTAATGGAATATCGAGCCTCCACTTCGGCAGACGCCTGTTTCAACAAGGCACTATGTTGCTGAAAACGAGATTCGACACCAACGTCAAGCGACAATCTCTTTGACAAATCTACCGATGCCTCAATGCCCGTCCAAACTTGAAACGAGTAGGTTTGAGCCGAAGCAAACAAAGTTCCGAATACACACAATAATATGAGAAAACCTTTCTTCAATTATAACTCTTGATGTACATCAGACATATTGTTTTCTCCATTATCTTGCTCGTAATAATAGATTTGAATCCACGTAGAATCATTCAAGTAGTTGATGTCGCCCACTTCAAAACGTTCAATTTTCAAGCCGGTACGTTTTTCCAAATCAGCCTTCAACTCATCGTATTTCTCAGGCTTTACCAATGCTATGTTGTCGTATTTCACACGTTTACGAGATTCGTGCTTAATCATCCAAACTTTTTCAAGGAAGAACGCAACGGTAAGAATTGCAAGATTTGTGAAAATCAACTCGGCATAACTTACTTTCTTGTTCGACAACGCATTGATAACCGAAACGCCGATTACCAAGAACAAATACGTCATTTCCTTGATAGGCATCAATTCCGTTCTGTATCGGATGATTCCGAAGATGGCAAACAAACCGAGAGCAAATCCCATCTGTATTTTTACGTTGCCCAACAAGAAACACAACATAAATACGACAGTTGAGATCAAAATATACGTAAACAAAAAGTCACGACGGCGCGTTGCAGGATAATACAAACAACGGGAAATGACAAAAATAATGATAAAATTGAACGCAAAACGAATCAACAATTCTGCAAAAGCAGGTGCGTCAATCAACGAAATTCCAAATAATTCTTCCATAGCAGTTTATTTTAAGTTATACTTTCCTTTATTTATATTCTTAATTTTTAATTCTTCATTCTTAATTTTTCAATGTATCTGATTTTAGTCTTGAATCGATTCTTCTTGATGTTTTTATACACGACAGCAGTCCCTATTGCATATTTACTCATACCACGACGGAAAATCCTATTCTTCAGCAATGCCGATTGCATGTACGACACGGCACAACATTTGTCGCGTTTGAGTTCTATGATGCAAATGTGGGAGAAATCGGCACTTTCGCCGTTCACGCAATTGGTCACGTGTAAATTCGTATCGACCGTGCAACGCTCGCCGTGCACCAAATCAACCAAGGTTAAACGGGTATATTCCACCAAAGTCTTGGGGAACAATTCTTCGCCGGTAAAAGGACAATGCTGATGAATAAACGTATTTGCCTCGTACAAAGGATGCGTTTTCGGAAAACTGATTCTTTTCTTCTTCGTTCGTCCCTTGTTGTTTTTGAACTTAATTTCCAAAAACTCCGCACCAGTTGACAAATACGTTCTATGACGGACTTTGTATCGATTCAACTTACCGTTTTGGTGAGCAATATACATTTTGTCGTCGGGTGTGTCGTAATACACCGTCTTATAGTCCTGATATGGTGTGTCGTTGATGTACAACGCGGCATAATTTGGTGCTATAAGCGACAAAACATCGGGCAATTGCGAACGACTGAACACATATTTTGTGTCCGTTCTGTTCAGCAATTTCACAGAATCCATCTCGTCCAAGGTGATTGGACGCATTTCAGCAACAATATCTTGTACGGTCTTCGCCATTAATCAGCGTAATACGTGTACTCGTAAACTTTTTTCTTAATCAATTTTCCTGCTGCGTCATAATACAATTTTGCGACCTTCTTGCCTGCGTCGTTGTATTCATACACTGCTTTTTCCTTCAATTTTCCTGTAGCCGAATACTCATATACGGCACTTTCTTTTTTGCCTTTGTACTCGTATGTGTAATACTTTTTCAAATCGCCGTACTCATCATACACATACTCTTTCTTAACGCGACCAAATTCATCACGTTCCTCTTTGGAATCAATCACTTTTTTCCCTTTTGTATCGACTTCATACGTTGTTTTCGTCTTTACCGAACCGGTTTGAGCCGAAACAGTAGCACACATGCAAATGCCGATGAGTGCAAAAAATATCACGCGAATTGTTTTCATTATTTATAGAGTTTTATGTTAAACGTATCTAAAGTTACAACCGAAGAATTATCAGTTATTTCAAAATGTCTTACAACAGCGGAATCTGCAGTTGCAGGAAAACGGCTGTCGCTATACACAAACAACTTGTATTTTCCGGGAATTAAATTCCCTATTTGAAAATTACCCAATGCATCGGTTCTGAATCTGTCAAGAATTTCCTCATCGTTTTCAAACTGAAGAAAAACAACTTCATCCTGAGCTCCGTATGTTCCTTGTTCAGTAGAAGCAACATAATAGTGTAATTTCACATTTCCTTTTACTACCCCGTTTCCATCGTCATAATCCACATGTTTATAGATTATGAAATCATCAAGTTTCGCGCCATCTTTTTTCCCTTCCAGCGAAACCTTTTGAGAAAACGTGATTTTCGGATCCTTCACGTTTGAAATAGTATCATCAGAATACACATACACCGTATATTCGCCTTTGGTCAAATTATTGAATTTAAAAACGCCGTTGTAACTCGTACGGGCTTTGTCGTCGGCAAGTTCCGAATTGCCGTATGAAATATACACATCTTCATCCATCGCCTCATACGGGTTCCCCGATTTTTCAAATAAAGGATTGATATTTTGAACCATCACTTTCCCTTCAATCGAGGCCAAACCGCCCTTCCCCTCGTTTGGACTACAAGCGAACAGTGAAACAGCGACAAGCACGCAACCAAAAATTCTTTTTACATTCATAAAACTTCAATTTGATATTATACAAAAATACAAGTTTTTAATTATGAAACGGCATATTCAGCAATAAATATAAAAAAAGGGAACAACTTTCGTCATTCCCTTTCTTTGAACATCACTTAAAAACTATCTTTTTACGAATTTGATTGTTTCAACAGAACCGTCTGCATACGCAATCTTCACGAAATAGTATCCAGCCTTGATAGAAGTTACATCAAGCGTAATTTCTGCCGCATTCACTTCTTCCACGAATTGAACAGCACCGATAAGACTCACAACAGCAACAGTCTGCATTTCTTTTCCTGCCACAACAGAAAGTTCGTTTTGGCAAGGGTTCGGGAATACTGAAAGTTGAGCAATATCAGTCTCGTCAATTGCAACCCAAGGATGAGCTTCCTGTGCTTGCTTGAATAATTCAATAGCAGCCGACAAACGTTGAACTTGTGTATTTACGTTTTCTTGCAAATGAGAAGATTTCTTGTATTCTGCATTTGCATTTGAATTACATGTAACCAAATTCAAGAATTCAAACATATATTCTTGTGGATTTCTTGTATTGTCGATAAGAGCATCAGCTTCAATTATCAAAGCAATCAGGTCATCTAAGCTAACTTCCTCTGGATTACGTGAATTCTCGAATGATTCAATTGCCTTATTCAATGAAGTTACTGCATCATTTACAACTTGTTGATTTGTAGATGTTTCATAAATACCTTGTGCTTCAGCGATAGCGGCACGGAATCTGTCAACAGCAGATTGAGGGAACTGCAATGAACCGTCACCAGTATTTCCTTCAGCCTTAACCATTGAAGATTGAGCTTTTGTAATCGTGAATGCCAATGTTGACTTGTCAACTGTGATAACTTTTGCCTTAAATTCATCAATAGCGTTCTTCAAGGCTATATTTGCCTGATCAACCTCATCTTGTGAAGAGCTGGCATTGTTATACACTGTACGAGCTGATTCAAGTACCGCATTCAAGATAGCTTTTGAACCAGCAGGATAATTACCCTTCAAATAACCTTCTTCAGATGACAAATACAATGCATTAGCCGTTGAGATCGTACTATTCAATGTAGTCTTGTTCACCTTAACACGAGCATTTGAAAATGCTTCGATTGCACTACGCAATGATGTTGTTGCTTGGTCAATATCTTCTTGTGAAGAAGAATTGCTGTCATTCACGGTTTGGGCACTCGAAATGGCGTTCAACAAAATCTGTTTCGTTCCGTTCGGATATTGTCCGTCACCATAACCCTCAACTGCATTTGCGTACAATGTGTTAGCTTCAGAAAGAGCAGCTTGCAATGCTGTTCTATTGATAGAGTTCGGATCGAATTTAGAATTCAAGAACTTGTCAATAGCATCGCTCAATGCCTTTGCTGCAGCATTAACCTCGGCCTGGCTTGAAGATTCTGCATCTTTTACATCTTCGGCAGCAAGAATTGCAGTAAGTAATTCTTGTCTTGAACCCTTGATATAGTTACCTTCTTGGTAACCTTCTACAGAATTTTGATAATAATCGTATGCAAGGTCAATCTTAGCAATAAGATTCGTCTTATCAACTGATATTTTTGCAGCCTCAAATGCCGCGATTGCTATACGCAAAGTCGTTACTGCATTGTCTGCAACTGATTGTGTCGTTGCATTATTAACAACACCTTCTGCCGTTGTCTTTGCACCCGTAAGCATTGTTACTGCCGATTGAGGATAGTTTCCATCACCATTACCAACAACAGCTGCATCCAACAACTCTTGTGCCTCAGCAATAGCAGTGTACAAAGCGTCATAGTCAATAATTTCTGGCAAATCAAGAGCTACACCAAGAATCTTCACTTCATCAACCCAAACTTGGCCTGTTTCACCATCAGCTTCCTGAACTTTCCACTGACATTTTGTAAGTTCTTTCAAATCCCAAGTAACTTTCTTACCCCACGTATATTGAGCCAAATCGCTCCAGCTCAATTCTACCAATGTCCATTCTGGATACGGGTCAAGATAGATATAATAGTCACAAGCATCTTTAATTCCTGTCAATTCAACCTCAAAATACACTTTGCTGTCACTCTTCATCCAGAATGAGATACCTGTAGAACCGCTCATATCGAATGCTTCACCTTCGGTTGCCTTGAAGTTCAAGCCCATACCAACGAATGGATTATAACCAAGAGCAGCAGAACCTTCCAACGTATATTGCATCATTGCGGCCTTGCCTGTACCATTATAACCCGGAGTTGACATTGTGAACGGACTTTCTTCCGAAGACAAAGGTGTAATTTCCGAAGAACCACATTTTGAAGGATCTTCACTTGCCGTATGGTCGTTGAATGAGAACCAGTATGTTGCCATATAGGTCATGTTTTCTTGTTTCATATCGGCATCGAAAATCAAGGTTTCATTCGAAATAAGAGCTTTCGCAAATGCTTTCTCGGCTGACAGCAAAGAAGCAAGAGCAGCATCAATTTCTATCTGTGTTGCATCTGCATTGTCGAATACTGACTGAGCAGCCGTGATAGCCGTCATAAATGTTGATTTTGAACCAACTTTATATTGTCCTATTTCTGTTCCTTCTACTGCAGCACTATATGAAGCGTTCGCTGTTGCTATTTCTGATTGTAATTCAGATGCATCAACGACTTCGACAATACAATCTGCATATTTATTTACGTCTTCATCAGCACTTGTTGCTGTAATTGTCGTCGAACCAACTGATACTGCCGTTACCTCACCATTGACAACTGTTGCAAAAGCAGAATTACTTGACTTCCATGTCACATCTTTAATTGTCGCATTATCTGGCGTAATAGTAACAGTTAACGTTTCACTCGCGCCAACACGCATTACTTTTGACGATGCTGCAAAAGAAACGGCTGTTACAGAAACATTTGATACCGTAACAATACATTTATTTGATTCCAGATTAGTACCATCAGTAGTTGTTGCAGTAATATTTGCGGTACCTTTCGCTTTTGCAGTAACTTTACCTGTTTCATCAACCGTTGCTACACTTGGATTATCCGAAACCCAAGTAGCAGTCTGACTTGCACCTTCAGGATTAATTTCCAAAGAAAGTGTTGATTCTTCACCAACCTTTAATGACACTGCATTGGAAATAACAATCTGTGAAGCCAAAATGTTCGTTACCGTAAGTTCACATTGATCAGAGAATGAACCGTCCTCGGTTGTTACTGTAATAGTAGTCGTACCAGCCTTAAGTAGCGTTACTTCACCATTTTCGTTAATTGTTGCAACCGAAGGATCTGATGATTCCCATGTTACATTTTTATTAGTAGCAGTCGAAGGAGCAACTATTGCCGTGAACGTCACTGTCTCATTCAAAGCGACAGTCTTTGTACCTGAAGGTGACAATGTTACACCAGTTACAGCGATTGTATTGGCTTTTACTGTAACTTCACACGTTTTTTCGAAATTTCCATCTTCTGTTTTTGCCGTAATTGTTGCAGTACCAGCGGAAACGCCTGTAACAATACCATTTGCTACCGTTGCAACCGTTTCTTCCGACGAAGACCAGATAACAGTTTTATTTGTTGCATCAGAAGGTTCAACAGTAGCAGTCAAAACTGCACTACCATTTACTGAAATTTCCAATGTTGACTTATCCAATGTAATGCCTGTAACTGCCTTTGGATTTACAGTTACATTACATACATCTGATTTTGCACCTGCCGTAGCAGTAATTGTACATTCACCAACGCCAACTGGTGTTACCACACCGTCAGCTACAGTAGCGACCTCATTGTTACTTGTTGTCCAAGTTACAGTCTTAACAGTAGCATTGTCTGGTTCAACTGTTGCTGTCAATGATTGAGCTGCATCGCCCATTGTGAATGTCAATGTTGACTTATCCAATGTAACATTTGTGATTTCCACAGCAGCAACCGTTACTGTACAAGTAGCAGTAATAGAACCATTTGCCACCGTTACTATTGCAGTACCTTCAGAAACAGGAGTTACAACACCCGTAGAAGAAACCGTAGCAATTTCAGGTTTGTCAACCGTCCACGTTAATTCCGTATCAGTTGCATCGTCTGGCGAATATGTCGCACTCAACTGCGTTGCAGCACTTGCCAAAGTAAGAGGCAACGTAGATTGAGAAATCTCGATTGATTCAATATGTTTATGACTCACAGAAACAACGCAAGAAGCTGTTTTTGCACCATCCACCGTTGTTACCGTAATGGTAGCATCACCAACTGCAATACCAGTAACAATACCATTGGCATCAACCGTAGCAATTGTTTCATCTGACGAAGACCAAGAAACAGCCTTGTTCGTAGCGTCATCTGGTTTAACTGTTGCAGTCAATTGTACTGTTTTGCCAACAAATACCGATTCTGTTGCAGGAAGTTCAACACCTTCTACATCAACCGTACTTGCAACAACCGATACAGTACATTCTGCTTTCACATTATTATCGGCATTAGAAATAGCCGTAACAACGCAAGTACCAACACCCACTGGCGTAACAACACCATTTACAACTGTAGCAACAGCATCGTCTGACGTAGTCCACGTAACTGTTTGGTCTGTTGTATTAGCAGGTGTAAATGTCGGTGTCAATGTTTGTGGGTCACCACCAACGATGAAACCTAACGTTGGTGCCATTGTTATGTCAGTTGGCATAACATTTTCAACTGTTACTGCGCAAGCACCAGTTGCACCGCCACCATCTTTTGCTGTGGCTTTTATAGAACAAGTACCAGCTTTTACCGCAGTAACCAAACCATCAGCAGAAACAGTAGCGACAGTTTCGTCGTCCGAAGACCATTCATATTCTTTATTGGTAGCATCGTTTGGCAATACCGAAGCAGACAACTGTTGTGTAGCACCCACCTTAATAGTTGCCGATTCTGGCAATACCGAGATAGAAGAAACTTTTGTTGCTTCAACCGTAATTGCACATGTACCAATCTTGCCACTTGCATCTTTTGCAGTTGCAGTGATTGAACACGTTCCAATCTTCAAAGCAGTAACCAAACCTGTTTCATCTACTGTGGCAACAGTTTCATCATCTGATGCCCACGTATATTCTTTATTTGTTGCATTTGCAGGAGCAACTGTTGCCGATAATTGAACCGTACCATTTACAGGAAGCGATTTCGAGTCTGGCGTTATCGTTATGTCTGTAACTAAAACAGGTTTTACTTCTATAATATATGTATCAGATTTTGTATCATCTTTTGTAGATGTTGCTGTAATCGTTGCCGTACCGACAGCGACACCAGTAACAATACCACCTGTTACCGTTGCAACATTTTCATCCGAAGTAGTCCAATTAACAGTTTGTACTGCATTGTCAGGTAGAACAGCAGCAGTCAAAGTTGTCGTACCACCGACAAGAATTTCCGTTACATCACCCGAAATTGCGACACCTGTAATTGCCACAGGATTTACTGTTACATTCACCGTTTCCGAGAATGAATCATCCGCCTCTGAAGTTATCGTAACTGTCGTTGTTCCTTCAGCAACAGAACTGATAATCACTTCGTTTCCATTTACAGTAACCGTTGCAACAGCTGTATTGGCCGATACGGCAGTAACAGCTTGGCTCACAGATTGAGGAGTTATGGTAGCCGTTACCGTTTCCGAGCCACCAACTTCCATTGTTACTGATTCCTTATCAAGAGCAATACCTGTCACTGCAAGTGGTTTCACCGTAATAGTAACTGATTTTTTCACATTACTACACCCCTCAGCCGTACTGGTAGCAGTGATTGTTGCTGAACCTTCAGCAACCCCAGTCACTTTACCATCGGAAGTAACCGTTGCTTTTGCATTTGCCGATGACTCCCACGACAATTCCAATTCTGTCGCATTATCTGGAGTAAAAATAGGGGTCAAATACATTGATTCTCCTACTGTTATCTCGTATTCCAAAGGATCAAATGTTACTGCTGTAGGTTTAACCGCAGGAGCCGGAACAACCACTTCATACGTTGCAATAATGCTTTGATGCATTTTTGAACGAGCAGTTATTGTTGCCTTTCCATAACCAACGCCTAATACACGACCTTTGTAATCCACCGTGGCAACTGTTTCATCGCTTGATTCCCACAATACAACAGGATATGTTGCATCAGAAGGAGTTGGCGTTGTTTCCAAATATAATGTATCACCTTTTATTCCACTTGCAATACTCATTTCCCTTGGATTAGGATTTGCCGACAAATGACTCTTTGTCAAGTCACTTGCACTTATCAAATCAATATCCAAAGCCGTAAGTGCTTTAATTGGATTGGCAGAATTTGTCATCAATTTTACATCATCAATGTATGCATACACCCAATTAGACATGTTTTTGGGTGTTTCTGGATAATCAGTTGTAAACTGCCATTGTAATTTAACAACTTGAGATGGGTCAAAATCACAGATTTTACCCCATCCTGCTGCTTGAATCAATTCAGTAAATAAAATTTGTATTTCTGTCCAATTGTTACATGAAGGAAGAACATAGTGGTGGATGTTCCACTCACAATTGTCTGTCATCACAAAATTAAGTTTACACTGAGGTCCTTTGTACATAAAGGTAACACCTGTATTTTCACTCCAATCGACAACACCGTTATCGTTATCCTTATGCATATAAGTACCTATACCTACATAAGAACTATATTCTCCATTCTTTGTTCCAGAGCCTAACTTAAATCTTGCACTAATACAATATGGCTTTCCATCGGGTCCATTTACACTTCCATCAATAGCAAACGGATGTGCAGACGAAGAAACTGGTTCTATTACACTCACTTTGCTCGGTGCGCCATTACCATCGTCAGCATCATTATATGAGAACCAAATACCGCCAAGGTTATTAAACTCATTTCCATCAGATACTTCATCAATAATAACTTGACTACCTGCAACCATACTAATAACAGATTGCTTTGTAAATGCTTCAAGAGCGACATCGTCAGAACTTGATTTTATACTTCCTTGTCCGTTGTAAGAAACTTGAATAACTTGTCCAGGAGAAGCTGCTTTTGATACATTTACAATAACTTTCTCGCCAGAAAGAGTAACTCCACTCACAACACTTTGAGAAGCACCATCATAAAATACCGTAAATGTAGATGCATTAGCACTACCTGTTAATTCCTTTGATGTTGTCAAAATAATATTTCCGTCTTCATCAGTTTTTGCAGACAAAACTTTTGGAGGATATTTAGCACCTGCAGCATCAGGCGACCAGAAGTTTCCTGTCAATACAAACATTGTAATACAACGAAGTGTTGTGTTAAAATACACATCATAATCACCTAATGCTTTAACAGCAGAATAGCATTTATCCAAACTATTTTGATTAGAACTTGAACTTGTCATCATCGGCAATGCCATTGTTGAATAAGAACCATTGGCATAACGACCACTTTCAGGATTACTAATAGATCTATTATCGAATGGACCTTTACAAACACTTGATTCATGTCCTTTCACGAAATTTACCAATTTAGTATTAATTGCAGATGCGCCTTCGGAACAATTATTTCCATGCCACAAATAGTCAACAGCCATACGCCATGGGTTACGACAAGCATCAGCTCCATAGCCATAACCACCGGAACCTGTTGGACCGCAAGCATTTTCCGTACCACTACTTGCATCACACCAGTTACTAATCAAACCTGAGGTGCTATTCATATTCGCTTTTAAAAGTTTATTCGATGCATTTATTGCTGTTGTCGACCAAAACGAAGCATTTGCAGCATCAACTTTTGCGAACTCTACATAATATGCAGGAGCAAAATAACTCGGGTTACGACATGAATTAGCACTACCCCAAGCATCACCATTCAATGCCTGACCATCGGCAGCCATCTCATAGGTTTTAATTGTTTGAATCAATTTTACCGCATCATTGGTATATGAACCACCTGGCCATTGTATTGCAGCAATAATTAACGCCATTGCAGCATCTAACTCAGCATCAGTTGCACCATTTTGACCACTTGCACCACTACAACCGTTGATTTTCCAGTTCATCACACCGTTTCCATTACGATTATTCTTGTAGTATTGCCACAAGCCATCGAAAGTTGCCTTATCATCGGCATACACCGAAAGCAACATACCGTATGCAATACCTTCAGACACGGTAGAGGAACCATCATCGAATTTTACACGATATGAACCACCTCCACAAGACGTCACATACTCTTGTTTCCAAGCATTATACGCATTCTTAGCGTCATCTGAACTGGCATTCGTTGGCACAATACCATACTGATACTGCCCCTTACTACCAAATGGCACTTTACCATTTCCAGAGTTTATCTGGGCAAACACACCATTACATAACAATACACTCAAAACAAGAGTGACAATGTTTAAAAAATATCTTTTCATAACCTAATTTAGTTTTCAGTTTTTAAGTCCGTAAAATTACAAATTTATTTTATTATAAGACATTTTTTTTCACAAAATCCCTATATGGTTAATAGAGATTTTTTAAGTATTTGGCAATCAACAGAATATAATGGCGCAAGGTAGAGACGCGATTAATCGCGTCTCTACAATAATCCATCATTTCCTATTTCCACTGAGGCTGTGTGCACATTGTCTCACATAATAAAAAATCAAAAAAATCGTTATTTTTGCAAAAAATATTGCATTGAGGCGTTGCGTTCCAATCATATTGCTTTTGTTTTTGTCTTTGCAAGGATTTAGCCAGACAAAAAAGATTCTTCACGACCAATCGTACGATAAGAAATGGTTTCATCTTGGCTTTACTCTTGGCGTTAATCGTATGGATTACAGGATTTTCCCTGATTCCACATTGCTTATGACGGGCTTGTCGGACTCTATTTATAATGTAGAGGCACATGGAACAATGGGAATCGACTTGGGAATTATTAGCGAATTACGCCTTGGGAATTATTTCGCTCTCCGATTCCTGCCTGGTCTGCTTTTTGGACAACGAGACTTAGTGTATCAATTGAGAAAGGGTAACTCGCCTCGTTTTGAACCTGAGTTGAAAGAATATCGGATGAAAATTCCAAGTATTTATATTGATGCTCCTATTCTTGTGAAATTCAAGGGAAAGCGCATCAACAACTATCGTCCGTATTTGGTTGGTGGAATGGCTGTCCGTTACGATTTGGACACAAAGCGAATCGGACACAACAACGACGATTATTCCATAAACCAACAGCCACTTGATTATTTCTACGAATTTGGCTTTGGCATTGATTTCTTTTTGGTGTACTTCAAACTTGCAACTGAATTCAAGTATAGTTTCGGGATGAAAAACATTCTTATTGCCGAACCTACCGAATATTGCACGGTAATCGACGCACTGAAAAGCCGTATGTTCATTCTTTCTTTTCATTTCGAATAATATGGTTCATACACTCTCATTTCAAGTTTCTCCCAAAATCGCGGCAAACGATTTCCTGCTCAAAAAACAGGTAGCGGAACAATTGTCGTTGCCTATGGCGGAAATTCACGAGATGCGTATTACCAAACGGTCTATTGACGCTCGTTCACGGAACATAAAAATCAACCTTTCCTTGCTTGTTGCAAGTGGCAACGACCAAAGTGTTCCATTTGAAAAGATTCACTACGAGAAACGTGATGTTTCCCTGCAACCCGAAGTTCACATTGTGGGTGCAGGCCCCGCGGGATTATTCGCCGCATTACGTCTGATTGAACTGAATTTGAAACCGATTGTCTTGGAACAGGGAAAAGACGTTTCGGAACGAAAGAAAGATATAGCAAAACTCAATCTCAACCAAGGATGCAATCCACTGTCTAACTATTGTTTTGGTGAAGGTGGTGCGGGAACGTTTTCCGACGGAAAATTATACACTCGCTCGAAAAAGAAAGGCGACAATCGACGTGTGTTGGAACTCTTCGTCTTCCATGGAGCAAAACCCTCAATATTGGTTGATTCTCACCCTCATATCGGCTCCGACAAATTGCCCGAAATCATTTCCAATATGCGAAAAACCATTTTGGAATGTGGCGGTGAGATACATTTCAATAAACAAGTTACTGATTTCGAGATACATAACGATACCATCACTAAACTGATTTGTTCTGACGAAACCATTCCGACAAAACATGTCATTTTAGCAACTGGTCATTCTGCACGGCCGCTCTATTACGCGTTGCACAACGCCGGAGTAGAATTGGAGGCAAAAGCGTGTGCCATGGGCGTTCGAGTGGAACACCCGCAAGAATTGATTAATCATATTCAGTACCATGGCAACGTTATGAAAGAATTGCCTGCCGCAAATTATTCCCTCGTGCACCAAGTTGACGGTCGTGGCGTGTATTCTTTTTGTATGTGTCCCGGAGGTATTATAGTACCGTCTATGACGGCTGATAATCAAACAGTTGTAAACGGAATGTCAAACTCTCGACGAAATTCGCCATACGCAAATTCGGGAATGGTGGTTGAATTGCAACTATCTGATTTCAAAGATTTTGCGTCATATGGAGAACTTGCAGGGCTCAAATTTCAAGAACAATTTGAAGCGCTTGCCTTTCAAAATGGCGGGCAAATGCAAATAGCACCTGCACAAAGGATTTCGGATTTTGTGCGCAATAAAATTTCCGGCTCATTACCAAGCACATCCTATATCCCAGGAATTGTCAGTTCGCCAATGCACTTTTGGATGCCCGACAGCATTGCCAAACGACTGCAGGATGGCCTAAAATTCTTTGACCGACAAATGCATGGTTTTGCGAGTTCCGACGGAATTATTGTCGGTGTAGAATCCCGTTCCTCCTCGCCCGTTCGCATTCCGCGAAATCAGGAAACGCTTTCTCACGTACGTATTACAAACTTATTTCCTTGTGGTGAAGGTGCTGGGTATGCGGGAGGTATTGTTTCGTCTGCAGTTGACGGTATGAATTGTGCAGAATCTGTATGGACGAAAACTCACAAATGACAAAAACATATAAAATCACCTACGACTTCCTTCTCTCCTTATAAAATAAACCGTCCTTGACGCTTAACTGAGAAAAATCGTATTTTTGCATTATACCAATTATATAATGCTATGGAAATAAAAAAAATTGAGAATGTAGGTGCTTGGGGCGAAGAAACTGCCCGAAAACATTTGGAATCAAAAGGTTACGTAATTCTTGAACAAAATTGGCGTTGTTCGCACAAGGAAGTCGATATTATTGCCAGACAAAATAATACGA
This sequence comes from Bacteroidales bacterium, assembly GCA_017618935.1. The sequence continues at coordinate 20,086 of JAFZTG010000024.1, forward strand.
TAATATTTGTTGAGGTAAAAACTCGTACAAGTTCGTTCCGAAGCCCTATTGACGCTGTTGACCGACAAAAACAGAAGTTGCTGTTTAGCGCTGCTAATTATTATGTGCGACAAAAAAATCTTGATTGCGATATTCGTTTCGACATTATCTCCATTGTCGTTTCCAATGGTTCGGTTGATTTAGAACATATTGAAAACGCATTTTATCCTCGCGTTCGATAAATAACGATGGTGTCTGGTAGAGACGCGATTAATCGCGTCTCTACGTTTTTTATGGATATTTATCGATATTGATTTATTTTCATATTTTGTTATAAATAATAAAAATTTATGCGAATTGCGATAAAAAAATATCAAAATTATTCGCAAAATATTTGGACGAAAATAAAAAAGCCGTACTTTTGCCCCTGAAAAAAGAGAGTTCACATAATATTAACTAATACAAAAACAATTATGAAAAAAAGAGCATTTTTAAGACTGGCTTTACAAGCCACAGTGTGTTTAACTTCGTTGAAAGCGAGTTATGCGGATTCGTATGACCCGGAAAAAATCTATCAGAAAGGCGACGAGACGGAAATCACCATCAATGGTGTGAACGTGTCCATAGTGTATGTAAACGATTCGCCTTCATCGAATTTTGTGCCTTCAACGCCATACGACAACAACAATAGCTGGTTGTGGAGCGTGTCGGGGAGTTATAAAGGCGAGTGGGTTCCGTTCCATTATGTCATGTTTGATAACGTGGGAACGGAAGTTCAGTATGCGGGCAATACCTATAAGTTATTGCAAGAAATGTGGCCTTCGTCGCCTTCGCCATCGGTTGCTGCCGCTGATAGTTGGGGTTGGGAGTGTTTGGATTGCGCAGGTTCTTCGGTAGGTCAATGTCACAATCCATATTCTACTGATTATTATCCCATTTCCTTGGCACAATTAAATAATGGTGCCGACAACACTACACCACCGAATGCGAGCGGAAACGCGGGAACAGTAAGTGGTTTGGGTGGCGATTTCGTCAACATCAATCAGGAACGTTCTTGTAATACGCCATTTGCGTTGTACAACAATGACTTATATTTCCGTGACGGTTGCGACCCTCATTCAGGAATAGGTTACTATGGAGTTTCGGATAATACGAACGTGCCTGCTCCGCAAAAACGCTTGTTTGCCGACACCGATACCGACGGTCCCGTATTATATGGTTGGAATGGTGGCGCTTTGGGTGTTCGCCAGAGAAATAACTTGACGGCGGTCAATGGTCCACATATTGAGAAGATTGCTTTGCAATGGACACCAAGCAACGTGTATATCGGTACGGAAAAATTGCCTATGTTGTTCACTACATACAATACAATTTATGTAAAAGGAATCAAAGGTACCAGAACTGGATTATACGTTTCGGGCACGGAAAAAACGAAGGCTATTCAGATTTACGATGCGACAAATGGCGGGAACTCCTTCGTTGTCTATGGTAACGGCGTGGTAAATGCCAAGAAAATCTATACCGAGGAGGTTGAGGTCTTGGCAAATGTAAATGGTAGCCGTTGGCCAGATTATGTATTCGAGAAAGATTACAAATTGCGCTCGTTGCGCGAATTAGAACAATACATTTCAGAAAACAAACATTTGCCTGATGTTCCTTCGGCGATGGAAATGGAAGGATCAAAAATCAATTTGGCAGAAGCGAATATGGTTTTGCTGAAAAAAGTTGAGGAACTTACGTTGTATGTACTTGATTTACAACAACAAATAGACAAACTGAATCAAAATGAGGAAAGAAAGTAAGATGAAGAAGTTTGTCAGATTATTATTGGTTGCTTTGGCAATAGCAACCAATAGTTTCGCCCAACGCAATGATGTTTGGGAGAATTATAAGAATTCGGTGAACTCGGTTTTTTCAGAGATTTCACCTGCGAAAATCACGACGGGCTTGCTGATTGAGAAAGCCATCCCTTACGTTGATTTATCGTACTACAACGGCGAAAAGAACAGTGATACGTGTATGTTTATGTTGTGGCAGAAGATGTATTCTCAGTTTTGTATGGCTCATAGTAATTATGAGGGAATCATCTTCGGAAGAGAGTTTGGAGCAGAAATGTCCCAAACTCCTTTTGAAATCCCAATTGGGATGGCATTCTTCAAGTACAATCAGTTTAAACCTGCGGTTATTCAACGGGAAAAGGTTGTGCTTGACACGGTGAAAGGAAAATTTCTCGACTACACGGGTGTGAATGGGAAAATTTTTGATGAGAAAACAGCGTTTTCGTTTGCTCCGTTTGTGCAAAAAATCAAGGAGGGGACCTATTCGTTCACTATGTCGCGGGAAGAATCCTTCGGTAAGGAACTTGCCGACATTGAAAGCATGAGCATCGATTTTGGCGACGGATTCGGTTTCCAACCGATTGGGTTTGGGCAAACGGTTCAGGTAACGTATGATTTCGGTGGTGAACAAACAATGACAATGAAAGTCATTGCCAAAGGGACGGAATACGTTGCATATAGCAAGTTTTTCGTGGAATCGGGAAATGGTAGAAATCGACTCAAAAGTTTCTCGTTTGGCACGGAACCGACTGACGGACCGAGAAGTTTCTATTCAAACGGAATCGAAGCGGAATATGCGGTGTATAACCGCTGTGGCTCTGACGGGAAGGTACGTAAGCCATACATTATCGTGTCGGGTTTCGACCCTCAGGACAAGAATCGTTTGGTTGACGAGTCCGACAAGGTAAATCTCTATCGGGTTTCAAATAAAAACGACTATTTGGACCAACTTCGCAACGACGGTTACGACATCATCATTTATCGCTCAAAAAACAGTACGGAATCTATCATTCCCAACGCGTTGAACTTGGTTGATTTTATCAAGAAAATCAATGCCGAGAAAACGAGCGATAATGAGTTGATTATTGCCGGAGCAAGCATGGGCGGCCTTGTTGTGAGATATGCGCTGACGTATATGGAGCATAACAACATCGACCATCAGACAAAATTGTTCATTTCTGTGGATTCGCCACAAGAAGGCGCAAATGTGCCTTTGGGAATTCAATATATGGTGAAATATCTCAACAAAGATATGCTGGATGCCGTTTCCAAACTGAAATCTGTGGAGAACAACATTCTCAACAGCAATGCGGCAAAAGAAATGTTACTGTATCATCATTCGGCTACAAATGGCTCTACGGCACAATGCGCAGGGAACAGAACCACATTTCTTGACGAATTGAACAAAATTGGCTATTTCCCAAAACAATGCCGTACCATTGCACTTTCTATGGGAAGTGGCGTGGGAACCTCACAAGGGTTCTCGGCTGGTGACGAATTGTTGCGAAAAGACCCGAAGATTTCGGCCTTAGTTCCTATTGGCGCTCCCGTGGAACGTATCACGTGGGAATTTTCGGTGAAGGCCGTGCCGAATCAGCAAAATACTACAATATATTATGAATCGGCAAATCTCAAGACGTGCGTGCGATTGTTACGGAAAACATTCTGTACCGATGGAGTCACGATTGCATCGCGAAAAGAAACGGTCAACAACACAATGCCTATCGACAACGCTCCCGGAAGCATTCAGAATCTTCATAATCTGAAGTCGTTCCACGGACAGGGCTACTTGTTGGGGAAAGATTATATGGATATTTTAGAGGATTTGGGAGAAATAAACTACAATGGCCACCCCGATAACTTTATCCCTTCGTATAGCTCGGTAGGCTTGGAAAACATAACCAATCCTCACTTGAACATAAAAAGTTATTTGAAGGCAAGTTCAAGTTTCGTTCCCGTTACCGACAATATCTATGTTAAATCGAAAGACACTAATCTGAGCTTGTTCGACGTTATATACATTGAAAACAAGAATCTTGACCATATCTACGATGACAACAAGGTTGGCGTTTTCACAAATGATATGATTACCTTTATGAATCAGGAGACGAATCCTCGGGAACTGTTTATAGAGAATTATTCCGCACACAACGGACATAGAACGGCGTGGGAATCGAAGGAATCGGTTCACATAGGCAATAGCGTTGACGAAATCGCATACAACAATGGTGATGTTGTGATAGAATCGGGTGCAACGGCAACGGTACGGGCAAATAAGAAAATTATGATTGAACCTGGAACTAAGATTGCCAAAGGCAGTTCATTCTCCGCAAAAATCGGCGTGGAACCATCTTGTTCCGACAACGAAATGTATTCATTGAAAAGCTATGACGACGAAGATTCTCCTGCAGAAACCATCTCGCAATCGCCAATGCTTTCGTTTGTGGAAACATATTCCGAGCCGGTAATCGTCTATCCGAATCCCGTGACTGACAATATGGTCATTTCATCGAATAAGACGGGGAATACCGCCACATTGTTCGATATGCAGGGAAAACAAATCTTGTTGATTGTGTTCCAAAAAAATGTTGAACTGGATTGTAGCGCAATCCCTACGGGAGTATATACATTACAAGTGATTCAAGGGAATGGCAAAGTAATAACAAAACAAATAATTAAACGATAATGAAAAAGATTGTATTCTGGTTTTTACCAATGTTGATGACTGGGTGTTCATCGTTGTATGTTCCCCACATGGCAAATGTGCCACTTTTTGAAGAAAAGGGCGAAACGCAGGTTTCCGCTTCGCTTAGTACTAACAGTGTGCAGGCATCGGCTGCGTATGCCCTCTCCGAAAAATATGCGGTTCAACTTTCGGGTGGGCTCTCGTATGGTAACTTCACGGAGTACAACGACATATTTACAAAAAAGAGCGACCATACCGTGGCGAGAGGTGCGACGAACATTGACCTCACCACATATGGCCGTTATGCAAATCGTTATATAGAAGCGAGTGTCGGGCGATATAACTTGGTACCTCAGCGAAACGTTAAAATTGAGGTTTTTAGTGGTGTTGCGTTCGGGAATTCTCAAGAGGATTCCTTCCATAGTGGTTACGGTTTATTTTTCTTTCAATCATGCATTGGTAAAAGGTTTCGCATTATTGAATGGGGTACATCTCTTCGACTTGCTTATAGTGTTCATGATTTTTCTTGGCAAGATACCGCCCACACTACGCTTCATAACGATTTTTCACTATGTCACATTGAACCAATGGCATTTTGCAGAATCGGCGGGGAACACGTAAAATTTGAGCCAAAAATCGGAGTTTCCTTGCCAATCGCTTTTTCGGCATACAAAGATTTGGAAGATCGTATTTCCGATACGGATTATTATAGAACGACATTGCTACATTTTTCTCTTGGTGTACATTTTTCATTTTAGTTTCTTTTTGTTGTGTCGGAATCTCCTATCAAACATAATTTGATAGGAGATTCCTATTTTGAGACCGCTCGACATATCAAGCACAATCTAATTTGGATTTTTTCAGGAAAAACTGTTCATTTGCAAAAAATAAGGAACAATGCGAGATATCATCATATTCGATAATACACTTCTTGACATAACAATCTCCCTGGCAATCATTGTCGGTGGTTTTATTGTTGCCAAACTTATCTATGTCATTTTTACGAAAGTATTTGGGAAAATGGCAGCAAAAACGGAGTCGACATTAGATGACTTAATCGTTGAAAAATTACGTGCTCCGTTCATTTTTGCCGCTGTCATTGCTTCCATCTGGTTTGCTTTACGCAGACTGAATATGGCAGAGGAGGTGATTGATACAATAAAAGATGTTTATTCGGTACTTGTCGTTGTCAACGGCACATGGGCTATTGCCCGACTCCTTTCAAGTTTGATAGAAAACATTCTGACACGACATACCATTACCGATGACGAAAAACTAAACAAAGGCATGGTTGACATTATTCAGCGAATTGCCACCTATGTGATTTGGCTTATCGGTATCCTTATTGCAATGAACAATCTCGGTATCAAGATTGGTACGTTGCTCGCCGGACTTGGAATTGGTGGTGTGGCCGTAGCCTTGGCTGCACAAGATACCATCAAGAATCTCTTTGGCGGAATCGTTCTCTTTTTTGACCGACCATTTAATCTTGGTGACCGTATTCGTTTTGACGGATTAGATGGCAATGTGATGCATATTGGTTTACGAAGCCTGCGAATCTGCACACTGGACGGCAGAATGGTCACAATTCCTAACTCCAAGGTAGTTGATAACGCCATTGAAAACGTTACGTCCGAGCCTTCAACCAGAATAAAACTTACGTTGGGATTAACGTACGACACTACGCCCGAAAAAATGGAACTTGCGTTGAAAATCCTGAAGGAATTGCCAAAAACGGTCAAAAACATCTCCCCCGAAACGCAAGCCAATTTTATGGAATATGGCGATTTCTCGCTCAAAATCCTTTTTATCTATTACATAGAAAAATCGGGGAATTACTACGAAACGCAATCGGAGGTAAATAAAGCCATACTTCGTTTGTTCAACGAAAACGGATTGGAATTCGCATTCCCGACGCAGACAATCTATACCAAGAATTAAAGCGTTTGGAGAATTTTCTCCAGGTCTTCTGGCGTATCAACACAAAGATTTTCAAAATCTGTCACTGCCGTATTGATGATGTAATTGTTGTCAATCCAGCGAAGTTGCTCCAAACTTTCGGCTTTTTCCTGCAATGATTGTGGTAACTTTGTTATTTCTAGCAAAACCTCACGTTTGTAGGCATAGATACCAATGTGCTTGAAATAGGTATGTCTGTTCACCCAATTTTCTTTGTCTTCACCTCTGAAATAAGGGATTGGCGAACGACTGAAATAAATTGCCCTACCATCGATTGCACGCACAACTTTGGGTTTGTTCGGATTGAACAAATCTTGTGAGTCGGTGATTTTTTTCACCAAAGTGGCAATTTGCGTCGTAGGATTATTTGTAAAAATATCGGCTAACAACTGAATTTGCGATGGCTGAATGAAGGGCTCGTCGCCTTGCACGTTTATCACCACGTCGAACGTATCTCCATTGGGAATAGACTGAATTGCCTGAGCTAATCTATCGGTTCCGCTCGGACACGTGCTTGAAGTCATCACCACATTTCCACCAAATTGCTTCACACGTTCTTCTATACGAGTATCGTCGGTTGCAACCCATACGTCGGGAAACGCCTTTGAGGCATTTTCATAGACGTGTTGTATCATAGGTTTTCCCTGAATCATTGCCAAAGGTTTCCCTGGAAAACGGGAAGAACCATAGCGTGAAGGTATAATTACAATTGTCTTCATATCCAAATATTTTTACAAAAATACTATTTATTTCATTGAAGAAACAATACAACAAAAAACTTCGGTAACAAAATGATTTTACTATTCTTTTCGTTACTTTTGCCGAAAAATGAGAGTTTATCGTTGCATAGAAGATTTTTCCGCTACAAATCCGATACTCACAATCGGAATGTTTGATGGTGTGCATGCTGGTCATCGAGCTATTTTGCGGGAATTGGAACAGGCAAAGAAATCGCTTAACGGAGAGTCTGTTTTACTAACTTTCTGGCCACATCCACGAATCTTTTTCGGAAAAACCGAGGGCTTTAAAATGCTGACGACCATGGAAGAAAAATTGGAATTATTGGAACAAATCGGATTGGATGTCTGTTTGGTTCTTCCATTTTCCTCGGAATTTGCACAATTATCGCCTGAAAACTACATTTCACAAATCATACATCGTGGCATTGGTGCAAAAAAAGTGGTGATTGGCTATGACCACAAATATGGTCACAATGGCTCTGGCTCATTTGAACTAATGCAAAACTATGGTAAACGTATGGGGTTTGAGGTTGAACAAGTTTCTGCATTAACAATTGACGAAAAAGAAATCAGTTCCACAAAAATTAGGAATAGTATTGCCCAAGGCAATATTGAAACAGCAAATAAATTCCTATCCTACCAGTATTTTATCAATGGAAACGTAATTGCAGGCTCTCAGATTGGAAGAACAATTGGATTTCCTACAGCTAACGTGCAAGTCAACTCTTCGTACAAGGAAATTCCTGCCAAGGGCGTATATAGTGGTACAGTAAAAGTTGATAATATTGATTATCAAGCCGTTATTAATATAGGTAATAATCCTACCATCAATACGGATTTACCACTTTCGGTAGAAGTGCATTTGTTGGATTTCACGCAAGATATTTATGGTAAAAATATCAGAATTGCGTTTGCAAAGAAACTTCGTGACGAACAGCAATTCGCGTCGCTGACCGAATTACAAAAAGCCATTCAAAACGATGTGAAAATGGTTCGCTCAAAAAATGATATATAGTAGAGACGATGTGCACATCGTCTCTACAACAAACATCACGATATATTTATGTAGAAACGTCATAATATGGCGTCTCTACTACAAAACAAATATTACACAGAAAACATAAACCCTTTTTGAAGCATTGCGTTGTATGCTTGTTTGTCAAACGTATAGGTACGAGCAACTCTATGTGACACGCTGGAATACTTTCGTCCTGTATATTTCAAGATATTCAATCGTAAAATTTTTCTTCTAAAATTTCGCTTATCAAACGTTTGCATCGTCACTGTCTCGTACACATCCTGCAAATCTGAAAGTGAAAATTCGTCAGGAAGCAAGTTAAAAATAATGGGATCAATATGAACTTGCGACTGCAATGTTTGTAATGCAGCATCGAACAATTCCCTGTGGTCGAACGCGAGTTCTGGCACCTGAGTAACAGGAATCCAATGTATTTCCGAAGCGTCCTGACCAATTGTCACCGAATAATCGGAAATACGCACTAGTGCATAATACACAACGGTTACAACGCGTCGAATCGGATATCGGTCGGTTCTCCCGAAAGTACCCACCTGCTTCATATAGATGTCGGTCAAACCACTCATTTCGTGCAATCTTCGCATAGGAGCCGCATCCAAATCTTCATCCAAATACACGAAACCTCCAGGCAAAGCCATTTTCCCAAAATCGGGTTCGGTACTTCTTTTGATAAACAACGCCTTGAGTTGCCCCTTGTCGTATCCGAAAATAACGCAGTCAATCGAAAAATTGTCAATCTCTGTTCTTTCTGCCATGTCCTACTTTTTTAGCGGTTTCAAAGTTACCATTAAAACATCGTGACTGGCAATTGTTGCAACCAATGGTTTCTTGGTTGTCCCAATATCTTTCTTTGCACACAAATCACGAATTTTGCACGGTGTCTTTGCAAACGATATTTCTTTATTAAAAATCTTATCAATTATTGTATGAGAATTCCAGTTAAATGTGATTTTTTCCGACTCGTTTCCCGTATTAAGAAAGCACAGCGCCCACGCACCATCTTGCAATGGTTTTGCCCATATTTCAAGATTCTTGTCTTGAAGATATTTAAATCCTTGAATACCCAAGGCATCCTGATTTACCGCAATAATTTCCTTGTTGGTCAAGAGCGCAATCGTTTCTTTCGACGTTTTTCTCACATCGTTTCCCAACATTAGTGGCGAAGCCAACAGCGACCACATTGCGAAATGAGTTCTGTCTTCGGCTTGCGTCATTCCATTGCCGACCTCCATCATGTCGAAATCGTTCCAAGCACCCGAATGTGCATATCGACGCAAGGTGTCGTTATTTCTCATATTCAAAATCTTCATGACTCCCCATGCCGACCATTGTGTAGGCAACCCGTCATCGTGACGATCTTCGCAGTCGTAGCAAGGATAGATGTCGCCCGAAATTCTCCATGCATGGCCTACCTCGCCAGCCCAAAACCATGGCTCGGTATCGCCCCATTCACAGATACTGAACAAAATTGGTCTGCCCGTGGCATACAAGGCATCACGCATTGTGGTATAAGCCGCATCCGACGTGAGATTTCCGTGGTAACACCAATCGTATTTTAGATAATCAACGCCCCACGAAGCATACAATCGCGCATCCTGATATTCGTGACCTCGTCCGCCCGGATAACCGCCACAGGTTTGCGTCCCTGCACAGTTATAAATACCGAACTTCATTCCTTTGGAGTGAACGTAATCGGCAAGATGTTTTATTCCATGAGGAAATTTCTCGGGGTCGGCAACCAGATTGCCTTCTTTGTCACGTTCACGAAGCATCCAACCATCGTCTATTACGACATAATTGTAGCCTGCATCACGAAACCCCATTGAAACCATACTGTCAACAACACCAATAACCAATTCCTCATTGATGTTGGTAGCAAATGTATTCCAACTATTCCAACCCATTGGGGGTGTTTTTGCCAAGTCTGCTTTTTGAGCGAAACCGTTTATGGCAAAAAGAAATAAAGAAAAGGTGAAAAAACAATGTAGAGACGTGATTAATCGCGTCTCTACACATATAAACATATTAGTCTTCATCAATAAAGTTATCGTATTCAGAAACCGTTCCAATAACTTTAAATTCTGTTCTACGGTTCATAGCACGTCCGTCAGGATTGTCGGTGCCATCATCGAATTTGTTTGGAGCCACAGGAACAGAATAACCATATCCTTTACCTATGATTCTTTCTTTCTCGATACCTTGCTTGATAACGTAGTTGACGATTTCGTCAGCACGTTTTTGAGACAATTTCATGTTGAATGCCTCGCCTCCGTGATCATCAGTGTGACTGCTCAATTCAACAACGATTTCAGGAGCTTCTCTCATCAACGAAACAACCGATTCGTCTAAGATATCCTTTTGTTCTTTTTTCAGACGGAATTTACCATATTCATAGTAAATGTTCTTAACAACCAATGCTTCCTTAGTGATAGAGTTGATTCCATAATCTTTCAAATGAAGCGTATCAGGCTCGGTAATACCTCGTGTTGAGAACGGAATAAAGGCAGAACCAGAACGAACATTTTCAAATTGAAGAATGTATTGATGATTTGGTTCTACTGTGAAATAATAACGACCTGTTGAATCTGTCTCTGTACTTGCAATGAATACTTTTTCGTTAGAGTTACCTATATAAAGTGCAACACGACTGCCGGCAAGATATTTAACTTCTCTTTCAGGAGCAGCTGCAACTTGAGTAGAATCGGCAACGCCACCTTCTGCATTTGTCAAATCAACTTGAACCGTAGAGTCAGCTGATGTAGTTTCAAAACCTTTGCTTATTACATTGTCAAGTTTGCTGTCAACCAATTCATATACGCGACCCGTTACAGGAATGTCGAATTTTACATCTTCGTAGTCAACATAATACAAGTCATCACAACATGTTTCCTGACCACCCGTCATTGTTCCCACACGGTTTGTAGCAAAGAACGCCTTTTTACCGTTAGGACTTAATGCAAAATAATAATCATCGTAAGGTGAGTTGATTGGATAACCCATATTCTCTGCAGGTGTCCATTTACTCATTTCACCATTTGAACGGAAAATATCAAATTCACCCATACCAGCAAAACCGTCAGATGCAAAATACAATGTTCTTGTAACAGCATCATAGTATGGAGAAATTTCGTCACCAGCCGAGTTCACCTTGTTACCGCAGTTCTTTGGAGCTCTCCATTCATTCTTTTTTGACATGAAGATTGAATACCAGATATCGTATCCACCACGTCCGCCTTCACGGTCAGAAATGAAATACAAAATTTCGTCATTCTTCTTTGATTCATTACCGATTGCCACTTGAATGTTAGACGTTTTCTTTGCATTGATGATTTCTGGCAGTTCTTCTGGTGCTTGCCAAGTGCCGAAAGTGTTTTTCGTCATATAAATCTTACAAATGTCCGGTTTATATTTCGATGACAAGAATTTCTTCTTTCCTTTTTCACAACGAACGAAATAGAAACGTTGCATATCAGGAGAAAATGCTCCGTGCATTGCGTTCAAATTAGGTGTTTCTTGCACGTTCAAAGTCCAATCATCTTTTGTCATCCAACGATTGCCAGCATACGTTGCCTCGAAAAACTTTGGAGGAACCAAAGAATCCAATCCTGCATTTGCGCCAAGAGAATCAAGCGCTTCTGTTGCATATACAAAAGCATTATTATCCAAGAAAATTGGCATATATTCCATTCCTTCGGTATTCGTGGAATTATCCAACGGATTAACTGCCATGTTCAACGGATTTGCGATGTACGATGGTGCCGAGTCACACGCAATCAGTTGTTGTTTTACTAACGCTGAGTATACACTAAAATCTTTTGCACCAGCATATTCTTTCTTAAACGATTTAAAATGTCCTTTGGCTTCTGCATATCGTTCCGATGTCTTCAACATCGTAGCATAATAATACAAAGCTTTCACATTTTTTTGTGGATTTGCCTTGTAGGCCTTGTCATACCATAATTCTGCAGCAGCATAATTACGAGCGTAACGATAACATTCAGCCAATTGGAACATGGCCTTGTAATCTTCTTTTTCCTTGCAGTATGCTTCATAGTAGCGTGCAGCAGAGTAATAATCTCCACAGTTTACTGCTTTTTCAGCCATCTTTTTCAATTTTCCCGTACTATAAGATGACAAATCAACCTGCGCAAAAGAGTTTATTGCCAACCCGAAAAAAATCAAGAGACTTGGTATCAAATATTTGTACTTCATAAGTGTATATTTACATTATTCAACATATAACGCCCCAAATATACGAAACAAATTCAAAAAAGATTTATTATTCTTCGTAAATTATTTCAAAATATTGATTCAAAGTTCCAATTACCCTAAATTCTGTCCTTCTGTTTTTTGCTCTTCCTTCGGGATTGTCACTTCCATCTTCATTGGAATTTGGTGCTATCGGATGCATTTCTCCATACCCTTTTGCTCGCAATCTATTGGGGTCTATTCCATTCTGTACCAAATAGTTAACAACACTTTCCGCTCTTTTTTGCGAAAGTCGTAAATTATATCTGTCACCTCCTTTGTTATCGGTATGACTACCAATTTCAACAATAATTTGAGGATATTCATTCATTATATATAAAATAGTACGAGAAATAATTTTTTTCGATTCCAGTGTCAAATTTGACTTGTCAAAGTCATAATATATGTTTTTTATGCGAAACGCATCCTTCGAAAGATAGTCAATTCCGATGGCATCCATGTGAAGCGTGTCGGACGTGAAGATATTTTTTGTCGTGAATCGCATTTCCGGCGGCAATTTCTTGTCGCTTTCAAATTGTAACATATAGTCTTTGCGTGCCAAAATATCGAAGAAATAATGTCCTTTCTCGTCGGTCGTGTCGGCTGCGATGAAAATAGGTTCTTCCACGTTTTTGTCAATAAGGAACAATGATACAATGCTTCCCTCTGCATACATCACGGTATCGCCCGTACTCGTTCTGTCCGTCACTTGCTCCATATTGTCGTTTATGATTTTTTCAATTGTCGCATTGGGAATAAGCATAACTGTTCCCTCCACTCCAACGGAAATAGCATCGACATATTTATATGAAAAAATGTCGTCGCAACAAGTCGACCCCTTCTTCTCGGCTGGACGATTCGATACCAAGAATCCGTTCACTGTCGTTGCATCGGCCGAAAAATAAATGTCGTCAAAACCTGTATTGATAGGATAACCGACATTCTCGGCAGGTGTCCATTTTGTCAATTCGCCAGTCGCTCTGAATACGTCTTGTTCTCCGAGTCCGTACCATCCATTTGAACTGAAATACAAATTTCGCTCTTTCATCTGATAGAACGGCGTCATCTCGTCGCCTGCAGTGTTTATCTTGTTCCCACAGTTTTTGGCCTCACGCCACTCGTTTTTCTTCGACAAAAAGACGCTGTACCAGATATCCAAGCCACCTTTCCCGTCGGGACGGTCACTCACGAAATACAAAATCAAGTCACCACGCTTTGAATCAGTACCAATCGCAGGTTGCGTGTTGTTAGTCTTTTTCATGTTGATTGTCGGAGGCAACAACTCTGGTTCCGACCAACGACCTTTATTCTTGTGACTTACGTATATCTGACAAATAGTCTTATGTTGCCAGTCACTTTCACAACGAGTAAAGTAGAAACTTTGTCTGTCTGGCGAAAAAGCTCCATTACAGCTATGTACATTATTGAGGTTAAACTCCCCTTCCTGCCATTCTTGATTAAATTGCCATTCGTTCTTCACTTTGTTAGCAGTATAAAAATGACGGTAAGGCATCGCACTCGGATCTTCGGTTTCTGTTATGACAGCATTGTCGGTTCGCAATGATGCATATAATAATGTAGAGTCATTCAAATATATAGGTGAAAGTTCTACCGACGCTTTGTTGATTGTATTGTTCAAACGGGTGATTTGTACCGATTCAGCTGAATCTATCAGCATTTGAGCCGAATCGCATGCCATGATTTGTTGTGTCACAAGTCGTTTATAATCAATATCATAGCCACCTTTGTATAATTGTTTGAATTGAACGAAATATTTTTTTGCCTCGTCATAATAGCCATATACTTTCAACATTTCGCCATAATGATAAATGGCAACCAGATTTTTCTTGTCAAGACGCATCGTCTTGTCATAATACGTCGCAGCGGGAATGTAATTTCTTGTCGCTCTGTAACATTCAGCAAGGTCGAAAAGCACTTTGGGTTTGTTTTTCTTCTTATCGCAGTACGCTTTTAGATACTCAATGGCAGAATATGTATCGCCTACAGACATTGCACTATAACCCATAGATTTAAGTTTTCTTGGGGAATAACTTGACAAATCTTCCGTTTGGGAGAACGCTGTGCTACTCATTAGTAATGCTACTACGCCAACGAGTAATTTCGTGTTTAAAATCTTTCGCATGGTATTTTAACTTTAGTACTTTTCCAACTTGGAGTCAAATAGGTTAAAGAAACTTCAACAGCTCCCCGATAATTCGTCGCTTCACGCAACGAAGAGACATTTATGTCGTAACTTGCTCCTATATTGAATCTTTTATATTTCGTTCCTATAATCCATACGGTCGCATCATAATTTTTTGAGAAACCGTATCGAAATATGGTGCCCCCATACACTATCACATCTTTTTTGAAGGCATAATCAACATTACCGCCAATAAGCAGTTCCGTCGCTTTTTCTTGTCGCATAAAAAGAAGATTTGGCTGCACGGTAATTTTTTTGTTCACCGTGTATTTTCCACCACCTTGAATCGCTACACGCAATGCTTGTTCGGAATCTTTCAACTCGACACCGTAAAATGACTCGTATGGCGTGTTGATATTGAAAATGCTTATGCCCGCCTTTGCGATGAAATCAGACGTCAACTGCTTGTCCCATAGCACACCGGCATTGATTGCCAAATGAAATAATCGCCCATCTTCCTGCTCTCCATTTTCAAAATTTCGATTGAACACGGACTCGCCGCCCAAATCGAACTGACTATTATATGTATAATGAGCGATATTTGTGGTCTTATACACCAATCCCACCTGAATACCTCCACTCAGATTGTGGCCATTTACATTTGCTGCAAAGGCACCGGAAAACAATATCTTGTCATTGATTAAACCCACATATCCCGATTCGTCACGTATGGCACAAACGCCAATTCCGTATGAAAAATCATAAAATTGAAATTGTTTTTCCAAACCGAAACTTACCGTTTGAAACGGCTTGGCGTCTATGGCTCTCCACTGCGTCCTATACATGGCATTTACCCGAAGATTTCCGTCATACCATGCCGTATTTGCCGGATTTATGGATAGAGGATTTGCATAAAATTGTGAAAAATGAATCTCTTGCGAAACAGCATTTATTGTTACAATAGAGAATACCAGAACAAGCGTAGCCCGTACTATATTAAAGGTATACAATACAAATTTCTCCATTGTCAAACAAAAAAATACTCGTTACAAAGGTACTGATTTTTTGGAATATAGAGCATACGAAATTGTTTTGATTTGTTAAGTCGTCATATTTCTTTCTATTTGAAATCAAATTTTTTACAAAAATATTTACGAATAAAGAGACTCACGTGTTTTTGCATAGAACATAGTACAGAGATGATGTCATAATCTTTTTTTACGCAAAGTTTCATAACCAACAAAAAGTTTGTATTCTTGCAACATAGTTCAATGTTAGAATACAATAATTTAAAATAGTATGTTGACAAAAGGAACAAAGGCTCCGTATTTCGAGGGCAGCGATGAAAATGGTAATATAGTGAAACTCAGCGATTTTGCTGGTAAAAAGTTGGTGTTGTATTTTTATCCCAAGGATAGCACTCCGGGCTGTACCGCCGAGGCGTGTGATTTGCGCGACAACTACCACCGTTTTCTCGCATTGGGTTACGAGGTGCTTGGCGTAAGCCGCGACAGCAGTGCCTCGCATAAGCGTTTTATTGCGAAATACGACCTGCCATTCCATCTTATTGCCGACACCGACCTCACAATTTTAAAAGCGTACGAAGCGTGGGGCGAAAAGAAAATGTACGGCAAAACAACCGAAGGAACACTTCGCACCACCTACGTTATTGACGAGAACGGCATTATAATCGACGCCATCGGCAAGGTTGACACAAAAAATCATACTGAGCAGATTTTGTAAGAGGAGGAGAATACGTCGCTTCACGCCTAATACCACATTCCAAACACTAACCAATACCAGCCAAAGACCAATATGGCAATAGATTTCTTTGTTTGCCCGCTAAATCTTTCTTAGATAATCATTTGTGATGGAATTTTTATCATTCTTTTTCTACATAAATTTAATTTATTCTATCTTTGTTTTGTTCCTTTCTCTGTATTGTTGAACAGAATGGAACACATATAAAATAAGGCGTTACTTCGCGCTTTGTTCTTGACGTTTCGAAATTTGGTCATTTCAATCCAGTCTGACAAAGCAACGGGTGATGTCTGCGAAGTATGTATTATATAAATTCAGTAATACATCTACGTGGGCTTCGACGTTGCTCGCTCCTGACTAGAGGGCACGACCAAAGCCTCGAAACGTGGAGTGAGTTGACGATTGCAATCCCACGTTTTTATTTTATATTGTCAAAAAAGAAATAATCATTCTGATTGGGGATTGGCTGAATAAAATGTTACTGTGCCTTTTATGAAAGTGCCTATTAAATATATTCGGTGTTCACTCTATTGCACAAGAATAGCCTTTGCTCTTTGTAGTTATGTGGTTTATTGTGGTTGTTCTTCATCCCAAACAGACTCTAAACAAGATAATGATACAGTTACGATTAATTCTACAACAAATAATGTTGTTTACCAAAGAAAAACAAATTGTGATTTAGACCAACTAAACATTAACGGCAATGTAGTAAAGATAGAAACAATCGTAAAGAGCACTATCCCTTTTACTGAAATGGCATACGATACTTATGGGAAGTACGGAATTAATGCGACTAATGGTAATGTTGTTTTGGATTTTGACAATTACGGATTCATAAAAAAATATTCTGGCTTTGATATAAAAGGAAAATCATTGTTTGAAGAAATATATAACAATGAAGCAACCGATTTTACCCCAGCCGTTGCTGGTGCAGTACAAACGATAAAATGTTTGAATAGTCAGAAAAATGAAAACGGGCAACTTGTTTATGCAGAATACGTATGCAACGAAAATGTAAGATTAAAAATGAATATGTTCTTTAATGAACATGGGGATTTATCTAAAATAACGAAGGTATACGATGGGTTAGATATTTGTGATTCAACATTATATGATTATACAAAATTCGACAATCATGATAATTGGATAGAATCGGAGGTTTCATATTATGGCTATCTAAAGAAGCATAATCACAAATATTCGGTTAAACGACAAATTTCATACGATGGAGAACAAACCAAATTACCACTTATCTTCCAATTAGCAGCGTATAATATAGATACTACAGTTTGTAACTGCAATATGAAAAAAATTGATGGTGAATTTGGTGAGATTTTTATCCCAGATTATATGAAATGTACCGATAACATCATTCAATATCCCTCTTATGTAAGTTCTTATTCTTTTATTAATAGTAACGATGACGCATATTCATATTTTTCGTTGGTTTATGATACAAAAAGTACTGCTTTTTTTGCGGAATGGGAGAAAAAAGATTTTGAGTATAATTCCACTATTGACGAGAAAATAAGACAACTTTATGAGCAAAATCAAAATGTGAAAATTTTCAAATGGTTTCCTTACCGATTTACGAAAATTTGTGGGCACTACGCTTTACAGATTCAATATTATCGCTATGGGAACGGCTCACCTATTCCTGTTTATGTGGAACAGTATGTTATAGATAACCCTAAAGGGAAAGTTGAGATTACTTTCAGTTATCAAAGCGATAAACAAAGTTGTTTTCAAAAAACATTTAATAAATCATTAACTTCACTAAAACTATTTTAATATGAGAAAAGGATTAAACATCTTAGGTATTTTTTTTGCAATAGCAACAATCGGAGGATTTATACAATCAAACATTTCTGGTGCTATCGGTATGCTTTTAATGTCTCTCGTTTCGTTTTGGCGGGCAAGCACATCCCCAAAGAATGTTGTATGGGAAATCGTAGGATTTGTCTGCACGTTTTTAACTTCTGGCGGAATTATAATGATTGCTAAAGAAGGGCTTTATTATCCATATCCACAAATTCTCATTTTTAGCATAATAGCAACAATTGTATGTTTTTATTTGTGCGACAGAAATTCTTCTGAAACGCAACCCGAAACGAAGCCAGAGTCTGATTCAGTAATACAAAGTCCTTCCACAATAGTTCACAAAACAACAACTACTGCATATATTGATGAATCAATTGAAAATAGATTAAAGCGACTCTGCAATCCAATGAATTTTATGGAAAACTACAACAAAGAAAAGGTTGAGATAGCAAATCAAATATATTCGAAATTGATGGATTCTAATTTTGATGTGGAAGAGATTGCAACAGAGGCAGAAAAACGGCTTGGAATTCAGTTAGTTGACACCTTTCAAATAGAAGACTTGAAAGATAAATTACATCCTAAAAATTTTATGGATCCTTATGATGCACAAAAAATTTCGTTAGCAAATGAATTATATTCTAGAATAGTCGACAATATAACATATTCCGAATTTGTAAAATTAAAAAATGATGCAAAACCGATTTTAGACCTTTATACAACAACAAAAGTAGATTTAGGATTGGTAGATTTAGGGTTAAGTGTTAAATGGGCAAAATATAACATTGGGGCAAGCAAACCTGAAGAGCAAGGTGATTTTTTTGCTTGGGGAGAAATTAATCCAAAATCGGAGTATAGTTGGAAAACATATAAACATGGAAAAATTCGAAAAGATGAAATATATCTAACTAAATATTGTAATGACGCATATTATGGTTATGTTGACAATCAATGTAAACTAAACAAAAATGATGATGTTGCATATAAAACAATAGGTGAAAGATGGAGGATACCAACCGACGCCGAATGGACAGAACTAAAAGAACAATGTACTTGGACATGGATTACGAAAAATGGAGTGGATGGTTTTGAGGTAAAAGCCCTTAATGGAAATTCAATATTCCTTCCTGCCAATGTTTGTTGTGCACAGCCAGAACTTGACTATGATAGTTGTTATTGGTCTTCATCAATAGACGATGATTACCCTATTTTAGCATGGAGTGTTTGTATAAAGTCTTGCGAGGTCATGAATAGGCAAAACCCACGATGTCATGGTTTTTCCGTTCGTGCCATATTGGACGAAAAATCTTGATAGATTTCCGCAAGGGAGTCCCTTTTTTGCGGTATTACATTGTATCGTTTTCATTCAAAAGAAAGCAAAGAGATTTTTTTCCTATATTTGTAGGGTAAAAACATTACTGCCAATATGGAAAGATAGTTTTGTATTGGGGGATGAGGAAATAAATACTATGACCGACAAATATCTGAATTTCGACGAATACATCCGACAAGGGGAACCAGCACAATGCGAAAGGGCTGACGCATGGCGTGTTGCTATCGGTTTGCAGGCAGTGGATGGATTGAGCTTTTCAGACTATTAAACAAAGAAGACAGCGATATTCTATTTTCAAAAATTGCAAAAAAAATGCAGATTTTAAAAATAAAACATTGCTTATTCGACTTTTATCCGTATTTTTGTATCCCAATACATTGAGTTATGATACAAGAAATAAAAATAAAAAACTTCCTTTCATTTAGGGATGAAGTCAAGTTCAGTTTTGAAGCCTCGAAAGATACTTTTGCCGAAGAGTCTCAAGTAGTAAAAGTCAACGACAATACGAGATTGCTACGTTTCGCTGTTGTTTATGGCTACAATGCTTCAGGAAAGTCAAATCTGTTATGTGTATTTGATTATTTAGCACAATTTTGGTCTTATAAACCCGATGATTTAGATGAAGAAACCGGTGTAATACCATTTATGCTTGATCAAGTATCATCTAAAGAGCCAACATGCTTCGAACTTGTTTTTTATGTTCAAACCACAAAATATTGTTATCATCTTGGTCTA
>JAFZTG010000211.1 GCA_017618935.1 Bacteroidales bacterium
GCTTTAATATCTGCTTTCTCTTTTGCAACGGCTTTTTTCGGTAAGAATTTTGGCTTTTTGTGCTTCAAAACATACCAAATAACAAACGCAATCAGGGCAAGGACCAAAATAATGGCAACAACCGTAAGGATTTTGGGAAGATAATCCTTGAATGAATATTCGGGCACACGAATGGGCTTGATTGGCTTTATAACGCCCGTAGTGTCGAGTGCAACGGTCTGTACCGACAATTGCAGAGGCGAAGACCATACGGTGTCGTTTCCATAGATAAACGGTCCAATTTCAAACGAATATTCTCCTGCATCGAAACAAGTGATGGGCAACTTCGCTTTTCGTATGCTTTTATCCTTGTTTTCCGTTGACTGGAAACTGAATGTGTCAACGACTAATATGTTGTGCGACAATTCTTTACCAAAGTCGGGGAGTACAAGTGTCTTGTCAGAATTGTATTCTATGGAAAGCGAAAGGTTCTGTTGTTCGCCAATACGCATCTGGTTTGTGTCAAGTTGTGCAGAAATCGTTATGTCGTCGGCAAACAATAAGGTGCTTGTCAATAATCCACAAATGATTGATATATAATATTTTATCGTCTTCATCTTTATCGTTTCTTAAACAATGTCATAAGTGGTTTTACATAATCTTCGTCGCAACGGATGTTCACGTGTTCCACGCCCGATTTGGTAAACGCATCGTTGAGTTCCGCCATTCTGTTACGGTAATTCTGTTCAAACGCATTGCGTGTCGCCTTGCTGCTGGTGTCAATCCATTCTTCGGCACCTGTTTCGGCATCATTTACACGAATCAGTCCGATGTTGGGAAGGGTTGATTCCATTTGGTCGAAGACGCGGATGGCAATCAAGTCGTGCTTGCGATTGGCAATAGACAGCGCGTCCTTGAGCGGATGGCGGTCGTTGAAGTCGGAGATGAGGAACGCCGAGCAGTGACGCTTAATCATATTGGTGAAATATTCCAAAGCCAACGGAATGTCTGTTCCCTTGCTTTCCGGCTCAAATTCAAGCAGTTCGCGTATGATTCGCAGAATGTGTTTTCTCCCTTTTTGAGGCAAAATCAGTTTTTCTATCTTGTCGGAAAAGAGAAGCACGCCGATTTTGTCGTTATTTTGAATGGCTGAAAACGAAAGTGTGGCAGCAATTTCGGTAATGATTTCCCGTTTGATACGCATACGACTACCCAAACTTTGAGAACCACTTAAGTCAATGAGTAACATTACGGTAAGTTCTCTTTCTTCTTCAAAAACTTTAACGTATGGTTTGTTCAGTCGGGCGGTCACATTCCAGTCAATGTCGCGGATAGCATCGCCGTATTGGTATTCACGAACTTCGCTGAAAGCCATACCTTGTCCCTTGAACGAACTATGGTATTCTCCCGCAAAAATATTGTGGGAGAGACCACGCGTCTTGATCTCAATCTTACGGACTTTCTTTAATAATTCGCTCGCTTCCAATTCTTTGTGGTTTTATGTAGAGACGTGCCATGGCGCGTCTCTACAATGTTTCGGACACAATACATTGCGTCCCTACTATTTCTATCTAATCCTTAATTTTAAACTTTTAATTCTTAATTCATTCTACGGCACATCAACCGCATTCACAATCTTGGTGATAATATCCTCGGTGGAAACATTTTCTGCCTCAGCCTCGTAGGTAAGGCCGATTCTGTGACGAAGCACCGAATGGCACACAGCGCGGATATCTTCTGGAATCACGTAGCCACGGCGTTTGATGAACGCGTATGCCTTTGCCGCCTTTGCCAAACTGATTCCTGCACGAGGAGAGCAGCCAAAACTGATGAACGGTTTCAGTTCCTCGAGTTTGTATTGTTCGGGGAATCGTGTGGCAAATACAATATCAACGATGTATTTCTCGATTTTTTCGTCCATATACACTTCTGAAACGATTTCGCGTGCCTTTATAATCGCATCGGTAGAAATGACCTGATTTGCCACGGGGAACGTTTGTAGCAAGTTCTGACGGATAATCTTCTGTTCTTCCTCTTTTTTCGGATAGCCGACGATGATTTTCAGCATAAAACGGTCAACTTGCGCTTCTGGCAGGGGATATGTACCTTCTTGTTCTATAGGGTTTTGCGTTGCCATCACAAGAAATGGCTCTTCCAATTTGAACGTGTTCGGACCGATGGTAACCTGTCGTTCCTGCATGGCTTCGAGCAAGGCGCTCTGTACTTTCGACGGAGCACGGTTGATTTCGTCTGCAAGGATGAAGTTCGCGAAAATAGGACCTTTCTTCACCACGAAATCTTCGTTTTTCTGACTATAAATCATTGTACCGAGCAAATCGGCAGGCAACAAGTCGGGGGTAAACTGAATACGGCTGAATGATGCGTTGATGGTTTTAGCCAATGTGTTGATTGCTAATGTTTTTGCAAGTCCAGGAACACCTTCAAGCAAAATGTTTCCGTTTGAAAGCAGACCAATCAGCAAGCCTTCAATCAAGTCTTTCTGACCGACAATCACTTTCTGCATCTCGTGCGAAACCAAATCCACAAAGGCACTTTCCTGCTGGATTCGGTTGTTCAGTTCCATTATATCAACGTGGGAACCGCCGTTTACTGATGAATTTTCGTTCATATCCGTGTGTTTTTAATATCTTTTTCAAAAATCGACCGAAATTACAAAATCCGACCAATCAGTGAAACAGAAAAGTCAGAAATTTATTGTGATTGTTGAAAACTTATGGGGAATGTTTATTATTTCAGCAAAATATGAGGTGTGCTCGCGAAAACTGATTACATTTGCGAAAAAACAAATAAGGAAATGGCTACATTAAGAAAATCTTCAAACAAAATGCTTGCTGGCGTTGCTGCCGGTTATGCAGAATATTTCGGTCTCGATGTTACTTTGATGAGAATTATTTTTGTCGTTGCTACTATATGTGGCTTTATGGGTGGAATAGTGTATCTCATCAGTTGGATTCTAATGCCGGAATAAATGAAAGTTGCATTATTAAGCATTGGCGACGAACTGTTGATAGGGAAGACCGTCAACACAAACGCTTCGTGGCTTGGCGACCATTTGTCAACCATCGGGTTTGACATTCATTGTGTTGAAACGATTTCCGACAATCGTGAACAGATTATCTCGTCGCTCAACCGACTGATTCCCGAAAACAACGCGGTTATCATTACTGGCGGACTTGGACCGACAAACGACGATATTACTAAACACGTACTTTGCGAGTTGTTTGACACCGAGTTGGAATTTAACCAACAGGCATACGACGGAATGGCCAATTACGTGCTGTCGCGCAATCAGGAAATCAATGCCAACAACAAGACGCAGGCTATGTTTCCCAAAGCCGCCAAATTGATTCCAAATCCTTGCGGAACGGCTTCGGGAATGTGGTTTGAGAAGAACGGAACTGTGGTGATTTCGCTTCCTGGCGTGCCTCACGAAATGAAGGCAATCATGACGGAATCGGGCATTCCTTGGCTCAAGGCCAAATTTGAACTGCCTGCAATCTATCACCGTCATGTGCTGGTTTCCAACATTACGGAATCGAAATTGGCTGAAACCATTGCCGATTGGGAAGCACAACTGCC
>JAFZTG010000025.1 GCA_017618935.1 Bacteroidales bacterium
AACCACACACTTGAACTTACCCACACACAACCCATTGTGGTTGACGACACGAAATCAGACAAGGGAATCATGCTTCAAGATGGAACACTCAAAATAACAAACCTACCACAAAATCAACCATTACAAATTCCACTATTTACAAACGAAAAGCATATTGCCGCACTCACAATAACAAATGCGTCAGACATCCAAGCAACAATAACTATCGATAGCGTTTTTAACTATGTGACAAACAAAGCTATATCAAATGGTAGAAAAAAGGAATACGAATTTGTAAACCTCACGTGGCACATAACATCAACAAATACCGAGACAGAACTAACGCTATTTTGGGACGCTGCCGACGAGCTCCCCTATTTTGAACCATTTGACTGTACCATATATCATTACGAAGAAAACAAATGGAAAGACATAGAAATATCTCTTGAAAAATCACAAACCACAACTACTTGCAACGCCAATGGATTCTTTACCGTAGGTAACAAACTGATAGTATTACCTATCCGTATTTCCGCCCTTGAGTGCAAACTATTTGCAGATTACAATTGTATAGAATGGGAATCTAATCCGAAACTTGATGGTCATTTGGAAAAATCATATGACGGCATGCTATTTTTCACCATTGCCGAATGTGTTCAAGCGCCCTATCTCGATTACGACATACAACATCCTATTGTGTATTATCGCATAGCAACAACCAACGAAGACGGAAGCATCACCTATTCCGACATACAGTCTATAATCCGAAGCACATACGATGAAATACGAATATCAGGAAATTCAATTCAATATATTGGAAATGACAAAATTACAAGCATCACATTATACGATACGCAAGGGAAAATCATAAGAGCAACGAAAGAGAAAAACCTGACCTTTGCCAATCTTTCAAGAGGAATTTACGTTGTAGTAATTCAAACGGACAATACAAGCATACGACAAAAAGTGCAATTATTGCAACCATTGGAGTAAATACAACGAAAAAAATGATAGAATTATTTGTAGAAACGCGCCATGGCACGTCTCTACATTTGTATTATTGTTTATGTACCTCGTTAAATAATTTAGCGCGGTCTTTCAACAAATCAATCTTATGTTGTGACATTTGCGACGTACACGCACGCAACCCTTGTCGTTCGCTACCCGTAATGTCAAGCGTAATGGCACTAATACCATAATACAGCAATTCGGCAAGCAACTCGCCTCCCGTCATTCCAGGATAGCCAATCGTGAAATAGAAACCGTCACCGACAGGGTTTTCCATATCCTTGTCGTACACGATTTCAAAGCCATTTTGCGTGAAGATGTCTTTCGCCTGTTTTGCCCGTCTTCCATATTCAAGAATATCGTTGCGGAAGTTGTATGTTCCGTCGTTTGCCGCCTTCAAAATGGCTGTAAACGCATATTGAGCAGAATATGCTGTTCCCGAAGTCAAGGCATACACGGCACCATAAATCATTGCACGCCCCAACTCCTCTTGTGCGTAGAAACGAAGCAAGTCGGGATATTTTTTCATATATAACGCATTGGAAATCACCAACGAAGCAATACGTTGTCCTGCATAACTGAATGCCTTTGAAGCCGAAATCAACAAGATATAATTGTCGGTGTATTTTGCCACCGTCGGTTGAAACGGAGCAACGCCCGGCTGACCATAATCTTTACGAAAATCCATGGCAAAATATGCCAAGTCTTCAATAATCACAATATCGTATTTGTTGGAAATCTCTGCAATAATTCGCAATTCCGTGTCGGTGAAACTAATCCACGACGGGTTGTTCGGGCTGGAATACACGATAGTTGCCACATCACCCTTCTCGCAATATGACTCCAATTTCGCACGAAGCGCCTCGCCACGAAACTTGTACACGTCAAACGTCTCGAATGGCAAGCCCATCATTTTCAATTGCTGTTTCTGAACAGGAAATCCAGGGTCGATGAACAAAGTCTTTGTTTTTTTCGCATCACGACGACCAGCGGTCAAAAAAGCGGCAAAACTTGCCTGCATAGAGCCGACAGTCGGCACGCAACATTCAGCGTCAACGTCAATATCAAGGTAATTTTCTACGAAACGTGACATTTCGTTCTTCAATTCTGGCATACCTTCAATAGGAGGATAAATCGAAGCGCAACCATTTTGCAGAGCCTCTATTTCTGCTTTCACGCCAACTTGAGCGGGAGCCAAGCCTGGCACGCCCATTTCCATCTTCACAAATTCAATTCCCGTTTCCGCTTCAATATCACGGACAACCTTCACGATTTGGCGAATAGACGCCTTTCCCACATTCTTTATACCATTTGCCGCAAGAGCTTTATCTACGACTTCCCTTGGAATTATTGTTTCTTGTTTCATTATCTTTAAACTTTTTAACTTTTTCGTTGACAAAATACGAATTTGCCGTATTAAAATACAAAATTCTTCCCGATAAATCCCCATATTTTTTTATGACAACTCCGTCGGTCGTTATGGGGATGTTGACGACTTGGTTATCTCGTAAATTATTACCGACAAATATCTTAGGGGCTTTCTCGCCTATTGAATCCTTCAAAATAAACGTAATTGGCATTTTGAAAGACGTATCGGCATTCTTCCAACGCAACTGCATATACGACACGGGTGCCAATGTTTCTATCGTATCGGTTACGTCAAGGGTGAAAGCAACCTTGTCCCTATACTCGGCCATTTCGTCCCTTGGTATCCAACGCCATTCCAAAACAGGTTGTTTTTCGGAATAAAGATATTGATTAAAATACCACGAATAATCAGTTCCCGTTTTTTCATTCACATAATCGGTAAAGTCCTTTACCGTAACGATTTTATAGCGACGAGAAAGGTTATATGACTTGATAATGTCGAAGAACAAACTATCGTTGTTCATCACATATCGCAGTCCTTTCAGGCACCATGCGCCTTTCACGTAAGGGTCTATGTCGTGATAATCCCAGAAATTCACGTCACGCGGCCCGACAACCGGTCGGATATTCTTAATGGAACCAGACCAAATTTTTGCATAACGGTCGCTCTCCTTCCTGTTGTACAACTTTTCCACGTACAAGAATTCCGAATACATGGCAAAACCTTCGTGAATGAACACATCGGCGTAATCATCGACGGAAACACTGTTACCCCACCATTCGTGAGCCGTCTCGTGAACTATGATGTAATCAAAATTGAAATGGGAATTCTTGAAACCGTTACCATACGCAATGGCTGTCTGATGTTCCATTCCTTCATACGGACTTTCCACGAGTTTGAAATTTTCCTTTCCCCACGGATACGGACAAAAGAAATCCTCGTATGCGGCAATCACGTTTTTCGTCTGTGCGAACGAAGCCTGTGCTTTTTCCAAATCTTCGGGCAAAACATAATAATCAAGGCGGAACGTATCTTCCAGGCCATGGTATTCTTCGCCAAAATTGACAAAGTCACCAATGTAGAACGTCATATTATAACTATTGATGGTGTAATTGGTCTGCCATGTCCACAACTCCCGATTATCGACAGTTTCATGCGAAACTAACATACCATTTGAAACAGCCGTCAGCCCCAAAGGCGCATCAATCCGCATTCTCATTCCCCGTTCGGGTTCATCAGACAAATGGTCTTTGCACGGAAGCCAACAACTTGCGCCAAGCGTCTCACACGTTACACCGCACCACGGCTTTCCCGCCGACGACGTTTTCCAAACCATACCTCCCTCCCAGGGCGGACGAACCGCTTCGACAGGAGTTCCGCCATATTCACACGTCAAACGATGTTCTTCTGCCACAGAAAAATTCGTCGGAAGTTTTATAAAAATTGCATTGTATTCCCGTCTATAGTCATGAATTGGCGTTCCGTCAATTGAAATGTCGAATATGTCCAATTTTGACGACAAATCGAGTTGCATAACGGTTTGCGTGGAATCCACAAACAAGAAATCCATGGACACCAATCCCTTTATTGACTTTGTTTCTGGAAAAACGGCAACAGAAATATCGTAAAACCGAACATCGTAACACGAGCGAAACCGTGTCAACGTTCCGTGAAGACTATCGGCACGGGTAAATTCAGGATATTTCTTCTTGTTTTTGGGATTACCGCCAGCCGTCGCGTCAATAGAATACATCGCGCAACACACACACAATACTATGACGGCAACAATCCGTTTCACCACGTATAACCAACACCAAGCGTTAAACTTCTATCGTAAATGTCGAGCCCAACAAGAGCCGACAGATTATTATTCAAGACGTACACGACTCCACCGACAAGGTTGAACCAGATATCGTGATTTGGTACGGTGTATCTATAATTGTTCTCTATTTCGTTATCGTATTTTGTTTCTTTTACTATGAAACCAATTCCACCATACACTAACAGATTTCGTTTCACGCCACGACCAAAGCCCACATTGAAGCTGTTTTCCACAAACGAAACCTCCTTTTGCCGAGTACCCTCACCATTACATTCCACGCCGTCAATAACATAGCGACGGCCAAAGTTGGATTTTGCCTCAAGGAAATACGAAATCCTATCCTCGCCATTGTGAATGAAAAGACTACCTCCGAATTGCAACGACGGGACATTTGCCTCCGCAAAAACCGTCACCTTGCTATTTCTCTGATAAAAATCGGTTGACAGAGAATCTGTTTCATCGTTCGTGAAGAAATTTATCTGGGCAAACATGGTTTGCGTCAGTAATAAAGAAACAACTAATAATATAAAAGACAATTTCTTACGCATTTTATCTCAACCAATACTATAAACACTTTATTTCATTATACACAAAATCGGCAAGTTCCTTTACGTACTCATACGAAAACGAGAATTGTATGCCAGCCGCCTCATAAATTTCGGGAATCGACTTGGTATAGCCAAGTTTCATAAACACCTCGTAGTGTTCCAACGCCTTTTGCGGATTTTCCTTGTATTGTTTCCACAAAGCAATGGCACCAAGTTGGGCAAAACCATATTCAATGTAATAAAACGGCACTTCAAATATATGTAACTGCTTCTGCCACGTGCATTTACGTATATGTTCCAAGCCACTCCAATCTGGTCCGTCTTCGCTTTTAAATTCATCAAGAATTTTCATCCATTGCGATTCTCTTTCGGCAATCGTGTGTGTAGGATTTTCGTAGAGCCAATGTTGGAACTTGTCAACAATGGCAATCCACGGCAACACGTTGAGAACGCCTTCCAACTGAGCTTTTTTCGCCCGTTTCAAGTCGTTTTCGTCCGAAAAGAAGAAATGCCAATGTTCCATCGAAATCAGTTCCATACTCATTGAAGCCAATTCGGCAACTTCTGACGGCAAATCCTTGAACTCTACCAATGGTAACTCAGCCGAGACAATTGAATGGATCGCGTGTCCGCCTTCGTGAACAAGCGTCTCAACATCATGCAACGTGCCAGCCGCATTCATAAAAATAAACGGCACATTGCTCTCGTACAACGGATTATTGTAACCACCAGGGGCTTTTCCCACACGGGATTCCAAGTCCCAATACCCGTTGTCGGCCAAGAGTTGCAGACATTTGCCATAGAACGGTTTTATTTCTGTAAAACAAGCAATTGTCTTGGCAATAAAATCCTTGGTGTCAGTGAACGGTTTCAGCGGAACCTTCTGGTCGGCATCCACGTCCATATCCCACGGGCGAAGCGTGGCAAGTCCCAGTTTTTGTTTACGTTCCTTGTTGAACGCCGACAAAATGGGCGGAACAGCTTTCTGAATAGCAGAATGGAAGGCAAAACAATCCTCTTTGGTGTAATCGAAACGACAAAGACTCTTGAACTTATAATCCCTGAAATTGTCAAAACCCGCATTTTGAGCGATTGTATGACGTTTTGCAATCATTTGGGACAAATTATCGTTCAACGCTTTTTCGTCTTGCAGACGACGATTTTGAATCATCATATAGACCGTTTCGCGAACACTTCTGTCCGTATTTTTCAAAAAGACGTTGGCCTGCTGCAAGGTTTTCGTTCCCTTATAATCAATCGTCATTTGCGACGTGATGTTCCCGTACT
The DNA here is from genome assembly GCA_017618935.1 of Bacteroidales bacterium. The sequence continues at coordinate 6,014 of JAFZTG010000025.1, forward strand.
CCTGCTCCATCGTCTGCACATCGGCAATCAGCGGCACATTTTCCTCACGGAACAACGCTTCACGCTGTTGCATAGCACGTTTCATAATGCGATACTCCCCGTCAAGTTTCTGAAAATACTCGCTGGCAAGACATTTTTTGTCCAGTGCGTTGGAGCATTTTGAAATTTCAGGGTCGATTTCAGTAACGAATGTGTTAAAAGAGTCACGCAACGCTGTATTTGCCGTGTCGCATGTCATTTTTATGTAACGCCACGACATATCTTCTTCCAGCACTGCTTCCAACTCGCTCCGATACGCCAAGAACGTCTTCATAGATTCTTCAGAATCAATGACATACGATTGTAACTTTTCAAAATACGGACGAACGTCCTCCCACGATTGTATCTGCAAATCGGGAGAAACGAATTTTCGTTTTTGTTTTGCCTGTTCCAACAAACTACTCATTTTTCTTTGTAGTCTTTTTCGTCGTTGTTTTCTTTGGTTTTGCTTCTGTTTCTTCCTTTGCAGCAGCTTTTTTCGCCGTTGCTTTCGGTTTTGTTTCCTTTACTTCTTCTGTTTTTTCGGCAGCTTTCTTTTCCGCTTTTTTCTGTTCATCAAAATTCAACATATTTTGAGACAGCAAGATATTGTACCAATTAAGCACTTTCTTCATATCGGAAACATACACGCGCTCCTTGTCGTAGTCAGGCAAAATGTCACCGAAATACTCCTTGATTTCTTCGCTACTTGACTTTGATGTAACCGACGTTTTTCCTTTGTTCTCAATCTTGTAGATTTTCTCAAATATCTGAGCCAGAGGAATTTCCTCGTCATCAGTATAAATGGCAATGTCTTCCAAAGCACTTACTTTTGAAGAAAAATACACTGGCATTTTTTGATGCGTTTCCAACGACTCAACAATGATACTTTTTGTTGATTGGGCTACAAGTTTGAACAAACCTGAATATCCCGAAATTGATAAAATGTCTTTTAACATATTACAAGTGTTTATAATTATTAATTGATATTTCTTTGTTTTTTGATTTTCTCGTATGCCTCGTTTATTTTCTTAAACTTCTCTGTAGCAGACCGTTGTACATCCTCGCCCAAATGACTCACCTTGTCGGGATGATATTTGACGGCCATTTTCTTGTATGCCTTCCTCACCTCGTCATCGGTTGCCGACGACGAAATTTCCAAAACGGTGTAAGCACTTTCCAAATCATCGTAGAATGTTGCCTTGATTGATTCTGCGTCAGCCGACGAAATCCCTAAACCATTCGCAATTGTTTGAATCACATCGAGTTCACTCCTATCAATTGAACCATCACTTTGAGCAATAGTATACAACAAATGCAACAATTCCAAACGAGAGGCATACGGCATATTTTGGCGAATCTCGCTACAAACTTGCGTAAGAGGAATATCCTTTTGCAACACGTCACGCAAGGCGTGTAACAGTTGCGTGGCCTTGGTTTCGCCGAAAGAGCCCAACAAATAGCGTTTCACATAGTCCAGTTCCGATTTCTTCACGACGCCGTCGGCTTTCATTACGGCAGCAATCAGTACTAACAAGGAACTATAAAAATCGCGTTGCGACATTTGCTGGCGACTTTGCTGCCAATTTTGTCTCCGACTTGTATTTTCCTCACCGCTAATTTGCTGACCTGCAGTGATATTATCGAACATAGAACCGATGGCACCACCAATCAACGCACCAATCACGCCACCTGTGGCAAACCCTATTCCCGCTCCTATCAATCGACCTAAACAAGCCATTTACAATTGTTTTAACGTATTATAGACCTCCATCACCTGAGGAATCACAAAGGTATCATTATTTTCAATAATAAAATCGGCATTTTGTACGGCTTTTTCAACAGACGGCTGATTTTTTATCCGTGCCATCACTGATTCATACGAACACGAATCACGCCGCATCACGCGTTGAATGCGGATTTCATCGTTTGCCACAACCGCAATCGATTTCTTGAAATTCTTATACAAATCGGTTTCATACAACAAGGCCGTCTCCATTATTGTAAACGGAGCGTGCTGTTTCTCGCTCCACGCCACATAATCGTTCCATACGGCAGGATGCACAATGGAATTAACCTTTGTGAGTAAATCCGCATCCGAAAATATTGCCTTCGCCATCATCTCCTTTTGCAAACAACCGTTTTTGTAAATCTCATTTCCAACCAAACGAATCAAGTTGTTTTTTATGTTTTCGTCGGTGTTCATAAGTTTTTTTGCCCTTGAATCGCTATCATATACGGGGATTCGCAAACAAGAGAAAACGCGTGCCACAACACTTTTCCCGCAGCCAATGCCACCCGTTAACGCAATATAGTTATTCATTCGATTCTTCAATATAATCGGCTATGATATTGTCTGTCAAAGGCGTTTGTTGCACTATTCTCACACATTGAGGATAGCGAACAATCTCAATGGGTATAGCACCTTTCTCGTTTCGTTTTTCAAAATCAGCAATCGCCTCAAAATCAGAGGGATAACACGATTGCACGTTGCTTATGCCAACTAAGAATTTTATTGAAACCTTATCTTCCATCAAATCAACGGCAATGCCGTTTTGTGGAACATTGACCAACTTGATGGGAATCTGGAATGTTTGTTCGGTAAACTTCTCCACATCGGCCTTCACACGAATCTTGTCATCGCTAAAACGCACATTGGGAATTGGCAGCACCTCCAATTCTTTCTCAAAAGACCGACGCACTTTCTTCTTTGAAAACGGTTCGGCATACACCATCTCCAAGGTGTCGATAATCTCAGCGGCACCGTAAACAGTGATGGAATCGGGGGTAATAACCATATCCGATAATTCATATTGTTGTTCGTAGGAAAGCGAGATATCGACCTTTACCGGCACTTTTCGAGAATGAATTTTCTCAAAAATAAAACCAATTTCCGTCGGATACACTTCCATCACCTTCAACTGTTCGCCCAAAACCGAAAGAATTCGGTTATCCTTGGTGTTTATTCGGGAAATATTCGTCTTTTTGAGTTGTCCGACATCGATTTTCAGATGCTTTGTGCCAAACAAATAATGATTCAGGATTCCCCACCCCGAAGATTCCACCAATACCTGTATCTCGTTTGGCATTTGCGACACGAATACGAGCGATTTGGGAATGTTTTCATACGAAACGGAAAGCGTCAGTTGTTCGTCGTAGGTCTTTCCCATCTCACGCACGAACCACAATGTTGCCGAGATAGCAAAACAAATGAAGAACGGGACATACAGCCGAAGTCCTTTCAACAATTTTATCTTGCTACTATTTCGTTCCATCGTTTTCACCTCGTAAAAATAAAAAAGGTTGACGAATAAACATCAACCTTTGTGCTATAAAATACAAAAAGAGACTATTTTTGTTGTTCGCCAACATCGGAAGGATCCTTTACCAACGCCGATTTACTGACTTTAATAACAACATCTTTTGAAACTTCCAACAAAACGCTGTTGTCGCCTTTGACTTCAATAATTTTTCCGAAAATTCCACCGATTGTAACCACAGAATCGCCTTTTTTCAGTCCTTCACGGAATTTTTGTTCTTCTTTTTGTTTTTTCATTTGTGGACGAATCATAAAGATGAAGAAAATCACCATGATTCCGACCAATAGCAGTAAACTACCCATTCCACCACCTTGTGCCGCAGGATCAGCTTGTAATAATACTTGTAACATATCTATCTTTTTTTATTGTTTTTGCAAAAATAACGTATTCAAGAAATAATTATTGAATCCGATATGAATTTTTAATTCCAAATTCTTATTTCTTAATTTTTAATTCTTAATTACATCACTCCTCCACCACTTGTGCCGTAAATTGAAGCAGATTTCGTGATGGCGACGTGTTGGAATACACGGCAACTTGCTTGGTCTTGTTTCCCAAACTCTGATGTTGCGTGTCGAATTTCACGATGATTTTTCCTTTCTCGCCCGGTTTTACCGGTTCTTTTGTCCATTCCGGCGTAGTACAGCCGCACGAAGGATCAACCTCTTCAATTATCAAGTCAATATTACCCGTATTCTTGAAAAAATAAGAATGTTCCACTACTTGACCTTTTACGATTTGTCCGAACGCATAATTCTTGTTTTCAAACTCGATAGACGTAATCGTATCGGTTGACTTGGTTTCTGCCGTAGAACTCCCCTGTTTGCACGAAATAGCAAAAAACAAAGGTATTACCGACAAACAAATGAGTATCTTTTTCATAATTTTTCAATCAATCCACGTCCAACTTTCTTAATTTTTCCTTCGGATTTCAATTCTTCCGAAACTTTATGCAAAACGCCGTTCACGAACTTTCCGCTATTCTGCGTGCTGTACCATTTTGCCAATTCTACATATTCGTTCATCGAAACAGGAATAGGAATTTCCTTGAACACAATCATTTCGGTCAAAGCAAGATGCATAATGATTATGTCCATTTCCGCAACGCGTTCCAATTCCCAGTTTTTAAGATTTTTCTGAATGTACGGTGTCAACTCGTCCCACGAATTCAATGTCTTTATAAACAACATGAAACCGAAATCGTGCGTATCGGCATCGGCAAACATAGGAAGAATCTCACCTCCTTCGGGATTTTTCTCGGAGAACGATTTTATAGTTTTTTCCACCATTGAAATCACGCTATCCACATCATCGTTCCAAAAGATTGAATTGTCCTCAAACGTGTCGGCCAACAATTCCGATTCGGCAATAATATTCTGCAAAATGACGCGGACGAAGTTGTTGTCATTCTTGTAGGTATCTTCCGAAGCGATATAGTCATTGTAAGACTCTGTCTCAGAATCAATTATAGTATTAAAAATCTTTTTGAAAGGAATTTGGTAATTAACCAACGATATTTTCTCGTGTTCAATGATTTTTTGCAATTGGGCGTTGTTTTCCAATTGAAGCAAGACACGATTGTCGGCAAGACGCTGAATTCGTTGCCAAGCGGCATCGTTCTTAATCTGTCGTTCCTTTATCTGACCGATACGCATCTCGGCGTAACGACGAATTTCAACCAAGATGAGCAGAAACATCAGATACTGTTCGTATGATTTTTTCAAGCTAAACTCCAATTCTTTGTTAAAGTTCTCGAACTCGGGATTTTCCGTTCTTTTATAAGCGTAAAGCGTCTGCAACACCTTGATACGAATCAAATGTCTGCCAATCATACTTATATTCATAACTCAATGACCATTTGTTTGGGGCAAAAATACATAAAAATATTACGTACATAAGAAAATCTTTTCCCGAAATTCATAAAATGTTTATAACTAAACTAACACAACAGCCCTGTTTAATCATAAAACATTGTTTTACAGCAATAACAAGCGAATGAAATATTTATGAATAAAAGATAAAATTACACTGCAAAATCGGAACGCTTTCACTTTTTTGTCTTCGGCGGGAAAAACAAACAGAATCTCTCCTACCACTCTCTCAACGAATTGAAGCCGTCGGCTTCGTAGTTGTATTAAAATGGACACGAGCCGACGAATTACGCATACATGACGTTTTGCAGGTGTACGACGAGAAAAGCCGCAGCCTGAAACCCGTGACAATCACCGATTTACGCATATCGGCGGAATCAATGGAGATTTATAATATCACAACCTCAAAACATACCTATTTTGCAAACGGAGTGCTTGTTCATAATAAAAATAACGTTCATTTTTGCGTTCCATAAAGCAATTTTTGGTATTTTTACAAAAATTTCATTATATGGAAAACTCCAAATCAATGACGGAAGTCTTGCAAAATAGTCGCGAAGAGGCGATTCGCTTAGGAAATCGGGCTCTCACGAGCGACCATTTTTGTCTGGGTATTCTGCGGGTAAAACAATGTCTGGCACATGCCATTCTTCACGAATTTAACTGTGACTTTGAACTTGTTCGTAATTCTATTGAGCGTGAATTGTTGCAAAACGAGCCGCTTGACATTACAGAAACGAAAACCATACCTCTTGACACCAACGCTGTTCGTGTGTTGACTATTGCCCAACTTGAGGCGAACAATTTCGGGAAGAATTTGTTGCATTCCGAACATTTCTTGCTCGCTCTCCTACGCGACGACCAGTCAATCTGTTCCAAAGTATTTCTTTCACAAGGAATTACCTACGATAGCGTAAAAAATAGCATAAAACGGAAATACAACTCGCCACACTACAATCAAAAACCTGAAAAAACGGAAGATTCGGAACCCAAGGACGAATTTACGGCTGACGAAAACGAGCAACCTAAGTTTCCCTACGAGCCACGATATCCGCAACGACCAGAACAAAAGAGTTCGCCGAAGGGAAATACCGACACTCCCCTGTTGGACAAATTCGGTCGTGACTTGACACAAGAGGCACGAGACGGAAAACTCGACATTGTGGTCGGACGCGACAACGAAATCAACCGTATAGCACAAATCCTAAGTCGCCGAAAGAAAAACAACCCTGTCCTGATTGGCGAGCCTGGCGTGGGAAAATCGGCCATAGTGGAAGGTTTGGCACGAAAAATCGTGAATCACGAAGTGTCACGCATCTTATACGACAAACGTCTGGTAACCATCGATATGGCATCTATGGTTGCCGGTACAAAATATCGTGGTCAGTTTGAGGAACGAATCAAGACATTGATTCAGGAACTGAAAAACACCAAAGACATTATCCTGTTTATTGACGAAATCCACACCATTGTGGGTGCCGGTGGTGCTTCCGGCTCGCTCGACGCGGCAAACATACTAAAACCGGCGTTGGCCCGTGGCGAAATCCAATGCATTGGTGCCACCACGCTCGACGAATATCGGCAACATATTGAGAAAGATGGAGCCTTGGAACGCCGTTTTCAGAAGGTTTTGGTGGAACAACCATCAATTGAGGAGACAATCAACATCTTGAACAAGGTAAAAACACATTATGAGAAATATCACAACGTGTATTACACCGAAAAAGCCATCAAGGCGTGCGTAATCCTTACACAACGATACATCTCAGACCGTTGCCTGCCCGACAAGGCGATTGACGCAATGGACGAAGCGGGTGCACACGTTCACATTCAGAACATAGTCGCTCCGTCCGACATAGTTTCCATGGAAGAAGAAGTGGTGAAAATCAACAAACAGATTCAGGAATTATGCAAACTGCAACAATACGAGAAAGCCGCCGAACTACGCGACAGCCGAAACAAACTCAACAACCAGATTGCAGAAGCAAAACATAATTGGCAAAAAACGCTCGAAGAAAACCACAATCCCGTAACCGAAGACACGATTGCCGAAGTTGTGGCAATGATGACGGGCGTGCCTGTAAAACGTATCGCACAAGAAGAAAGCACTCGCCTACTGCAAATGTTCAACGAACTGCGCGGATCGGTAATCGGTCAGGACGATGCCATAAAACAAGTGGTGAAGGCAATTCAACGCAACCGTGCCGGACTGAAAGACCCGAACAAACCTATAGGAACGTTCATTTTCCTTGGTCCTACGGGTGTCGGTAAGACCGAATTGGCAAAAGTGCTTGCCGAATATCTCTTTGACTCACGCGACGCGCTTATCCGCATCGATATGAGCGAATATATGGAGAAATACTCCGTCTCTCGCCTCGTTGGCGCACCTCCGGGATATGTAGGCTACGAGGAAGGCGGCCAGTTGACGGAAAAAGTTCGTCGGAAACCATATTCTGTCGTGTTGCTTGACGAAATTGAGAAGGCAAACCCCGACGTGTTCAACATATTGCTCCAGGTACTTGACGAAGGTCATTTGACCGACAGTCTCGGACGAAAGGTAAGTTTCAAGAACACTATCATTATCATGACGTCGAACATAGGTAGTCGCTCACTTACGCAATTCAGTAGCAACGTGGGATTTAGCGCGAAGACCAAGGAAGAACAAGCGTCGGAATACGCCAAGAGCATCACCGACAAGGAGTTAAAGAAAACCTTCTCCCCTGAATTCCTAAACCGTGTGGACGATATAATTCAATTCAACGTATTGACTAAGAGCGATATACACAAGATTATCGACATTGAGTTGAAAAACATTTTCCAGCGAACTCGCGACCTGAATCTGTCGCTGCAATTAACCGACACAATGAAAGACTTCATTGTTGACAAGGGTTATGACCAACGCAACGGCGCACGTCCGCTCAAGAGAGCAATTCAGAAATATCTGGAAGACCCTCTTGCCGAATATATTCTCGCCCACCCGGTAAAAGAGAATTCCACACTTGAATTAACAGTAGAAAACGACGAAGTAACCATTCACGAATTAGAAAATGAGCAATAAGATTTGTAACCTTGCATCGGAAATTCATTTAGGAACAGTTGAAACAATTGTTTACTTGCAAGATTATATTCTTGATACACAAGATATTACGTCAATCACCGCCCCACAAGGCATTGAGGTTTGGGAAAACAAGGCTGACGCTAAAATCAAGTTAATCATCACAAACAACGACATAGTGCTTCCTGTGAGCAATCTCGACATTCACTATGCCGACGGCACAAAAGAATCGCTCATTTTAATCAAGTCGAAAAAGATACATCACGTAATTAAGTATATACCACAACATTACGTTACTTCGGTGCAGATAGCAGGCGATTTCAATAGTTGGAATCCCAAGGGATACAATTTCTCGTACATCGACAATTGCTGGCAGTATACCTTGGAGGTTGAGCCGGGAAACTATTCCTACCAACTGATTGTTGACGGAAACTGGATAAAAGACCCGCTAAACAACGAAGTGTTGGAAAACGGCTATGGCGGCTACAACTCGCTCCTGCGCGTTCCCTTTGCCGACGAACACAATATGGTGCTCGACACGATTCAAGTACTCGACAATAACATTGTCATATCCGCATCCGACGCTGTTTCGGGCTATCTGTGCGCATGGCAGAATCAGGTGATAAACGAATCGAACACGTTCCGTCAGCAAAATCGCATTATTGTTACCATTCCTGCCGAAGCAAAGAAAATACAACGAAGTTATATCCGCATTTATGGCTATAACACCAACACAATGACCAACGACTTGCTGATTCCGCTGGAATATGGAGAAGTGGTTTCGTCAAGCTCGCAACTCACTCGTGACGATAAGGAGAAACAAGTTATTTATTTTGCCTTGATTGACCGCTTCAATAACGGCAATCACAAAAACAAAGTCAATTTGCCTATTTTTGAACAAGTACACGCAAAACTGAACTTCTATGGTGGCGATTTGTGCGGCATAAAACAGAAAATCGAAGATGGGTACTTTGATAATTTGGGTATCAACACGATATGGATTTCTCCCGTTGTAAAGAATCCTGATATTCCTATTGAAAAAAATGGACGAAAATCAGCAGGTTATCATGGTTACTGGCCGTTGAAATCCGACGCTATCGACGAACATTTTGGTACCGAAGCCGACTTGCACGAACTGGTGGAAACGGCTCACAAGCACAACATCAACATTATTTTGGACTATGTGGCAAATCACGTGTATAAGGACAATCCTATCATACTTGAGCACCCGAACTGGTGTACACCACTTTATTTGCCCGATGGCTCAAAAAATATAGGTCGATGGGAAGATCAACGCTTTACCACGTGGTTTGAGGAATTTCTTCCCACTCTCGACTTTGACAAGCCCGCCGTGGTTGAAACTATGACCGACATTGCCGTAACGTGGATTGAAAAATTTGATTTGGACGGATTTCGTCACGATGCGACAAAACATATTCAAACTGAATTTTGGCGTAAACTCACCAAGAAATTGAAGGAAAAAGTTGTCGTTCCCAAACACAAACGTTTGTTCCAAATTGGAGAAACATTTGGTGGTCGTGAAATGTTGCAAAGCTACGTCAATTCTGGTATTCACGATTCTCAGTTCTCGTTCAACCTGTATTACGAGACCCGTTCTGCATTCTTATACGAAGAAGTGCATTTTGAGAAATTGAGCATTTGCCTTCGTCAGGAAATGGAATTCTTTGGTAGTCACCACCTTATGGGTAACATTTCAGGAAATCACGATTTGCCACGATTCATCTCCTACGCAGGTGAAGATTTGTGGACCAACCAAAATGCCGAATACGAAGGTTGGAACCGACACATTACGGTGAAGAATCCTATCGGGTATCAGAAATTGGCTATGCTTCTCGCCTTCAACGCAACAATTCCGGGTATTCCTGTCATTTATTACGGCGACGAAATCGGTATTCCAGGCGGTGGCGACCCCGACAATCGCCGACCAATGTATTTCACAGGACTCTCGGCTCACGAAAGCGAAAATCTTGCTTTGACACAACGGTTAGGACAAATTCGAGGAACATTCCTCCCCTTTATTTACGGAGATTTCAAGTTCATCAAAATTGAAAAACAAATTCTCATTTATAAGAGGAAATATTTTGATGAATTTGCCTATGTCATCTTCAATAAGACAAAAGAGACGCAAACTATTGAAATTCAATTAGATTCGCACGTTGATTACACACAAATCCAGTCATTCTCGCAATGTAAGTTCTATATGCGCAATCTTCAATTGTTCGTTGAAGTTCCATCAATGAGTTTCGAGATTCTTTATCATCGTAAGCCCGCAAAACAAGAACAAAAAGTTGTAAATCCGTATGAAAGGTTTATCAATTAGCATTGTTTGCTTGCTTTTTCTCGTTTCTCCCCTCATAGGACTCGCCCAATCACGTGTCGGGCTGAATTACGGCGTTCACGTGGGTTGGCTCAATGTGGGAAAAGAAGAGGCACAAATGTATATTGGAGAATATGGTGTAAATAGTAAGATTGATTTGCAATATCTTTTAATTGAAAACGAAACAAATTATACAAAACTAAAGGAATATTACAACGACGATTTTTCATTGTATGAACTGCCACAAAAAGTCGCATACAAGTCAACGCTGAGTATTGGCGGCACTTTGCAGTATTACACGACGGAAACATTCGCCATTTTTTCCAACGATATTTTTGCAAGTCCTTCAATCAAAAACGGAACGTTTTCAATTAAATTACAGTCAAAAACGGGCAGTTTGTCAAACAAAGTGATTGAACACGGCTCAATTACGGCGAAAGAAAATCGTTTTAATTTTGAATTGGGAATTCACAAAGCGTTTAAAACAAAGACAAACATTTTGCCTTATTTGGAAGCTACTGCGTGTTTGTCGTATTTAGAAGTAAAATCACATGAAATATCAATCGGAAACGTAAAACAAAACATAAGCTATTCAAATTCGCAAAATTCAACAACTTTTTCAAAATGCGGTTTTGGTGGTGAAATCGCAGGTGGCGTACAATTGCCCCTATCCGAAAAATTTTATTTATATGCAGGAATGTCCGTTACTGCCTATAAATTCAACATCGTCGGACAAATTCCATTTTCCTTTGCTAAAGCCATTGATTTTAAACTTTTATTATAGCGTATGAAATTCGAGGATTACCATATTAGTCAGAAAATAAAAACAAGTCTTGCAGAACAAGATTTTCGTCGTCCTACCGATATTCAGTTCAAAGCGATAACTCCTATTTTGCAAGGCAACGACGTGCTTGCCATTGCCCAAACGGGAACGGGAAAAACGGGTGCATTTGTGATTCCGACCCTAGAATTGCTGACGCGTTATCGTGCCCAAACAAGAAACGACGAATCGTTTATTCACACAATTGTGATGGAACCCACACGAGAATTGGTTATTCAAGTGGCAGAAGTGTTCCGTTCCATTGGCAAGTATCTCGACTTGACCGTTTTAGGACTATTCGGCGGCGTAGAACAAGACCCGCAAATCGCCCGTCTGAAACATGGCGTTGACGTATTGGTATGCACACCGGGACGATTGTTCGACTTAGTAAGTCAAGGTTACGTACAATTAAACAGAATAAAAATCCTCGTGCTTGACGAAGCAGATCAAATGCTCGACTTGGGCTTTATCAACGATATACGCCAACTGATACGCCATTTGCCGAAATATCGTCAGACGTTGTTTTTCTCGGCAACCATCAATCCCGAAATCAAGGAATTGGCGTATTCACTCGTTTCTAAACCTGTGAAAATTGAGATTTCGCCCAAAGACCCAGTTTCAAAGCACGTTGACCACTATGTCTCGTACATTGAAATGGACGACAAACGTTTCTTTCTGGAACGAATCATAAAAGAAAATCCCGAAGACAAAATTCTTGTGTTTGTCCGCACAAAAGTTCGTGCCGAACGAGTGAAAAACGCCATGGAACGCGCCGACATTGTTTGCGAGACAATCCACGGAAGCAAGACGCAACAAGACAGAAACCACGTCATGCAGGACTTTCGTAACGGCACGCTCAAAATTCTCATTGCTACCGACGTTTCAGCCCGTGGAATCGACATTCCCAACATTGATTTGGTCATAAACTACGACTTGCCAGAACAGACCGAAAACTACGTTCACCGCGTTGGTAGAACAGGCCGTGGCGACAAATTCGGAAAATCTATCTCATTTTGCAGCAATGAGGAACGCCCTCTTCTTGCGAAAATCGAGACATATCTGACCAAACCTATCAACGAACTAACCATTGACAAAGGCACGTATAAGGAAACCATAAAAATGACCTCCGACCATACGCAAGAAAATCTAAAATCAATGCTTGAGGAAATTGAACAAATTGACGAATTTTCAAGAAAAAAAGCTAAGGGAAAGAAAAAATAGCAAAATCGCACACAACGATTTTGCTATTTCCCTATTACTATTTGACAAAACTTTAGTGATTTTTTCTAAAATCCTTAACTCTCACCGCCTTGCCTTCTGCCTGAGGAATAGAACCTTTTTCCACCAATTTAACTTTTGGCGTAAGAAGAATTTCATCTTTCAACTGACGAGTGATTTCTTTGGTAAGATTCTGTAATGTTGGATAATCATCTATACGCAAATTATCGCCAATTTCCACTTCAACTTGCATTTCATCGTTGTTAGAAATTGTATCGATAGTGATCAGGTAATTCATACCCAATTCCTTGAATCCCATTAAGATACGTTCTATCTGTATCGGGAAGATATTCACACCCTTCACAATAATCATATCATCGCTACGACCTTGGAATCGAGCCAAACGGCGGTGGGTTCTTCCACATGGACAATCACCAGGAATGAAACGCGTCAAATCGCGTGTACGATAACGGAACAATGGCATTGCCTCACGATTAATCGTAGTCAAGACCAATTCTCCCACTTCACCTTCAGGAACAGGTTGCAAGGTAACAGGATCAAGAATTTCAGGAATTACATAATCCTCCCACACATGAAGTCCGTTTTGTTCCTTACACTCAAAAGCAACACCGGGACCGTTCATTTCAGACATACCAAAGCAGTTATATGCCTTGATTCCGAACAATTGTTCAATTCTTTGTCGTTGTTCCTCGGAATGTGGTTCCGCACCAAGGCAGAATATTCTCAGTTTCGTATCTTTTTTAGGATCAATGCCCATTTCATAGAAAACCTCTGCCAAACGAGTCGCATAACTTGGAATGGCGTGAATCACCGTTGTTCCGAAGTCCATGATGAACTTAATCTGACGTTTGCTATTTCCCGCAGCGGCAGGAACGGTCACGGCACCAAGTCGCTCAGCACCATATTGATAGCCAAGTCCGCCAGTAAACATTCCATAACCAGAAGTATTTTGGAACACGTCGGTATTTCTACAGCCAACCATATACATACAACGAGCAACTTGTTCTGCCCATTCGTCTAAGTCTTTCTGCGAATGAGCGACAACAGTCGGATTTCCCGTCGTTCCACTTGAAGAATGCACACGAACTACCTTTTCCATCGGAACAGACACCAAACCGAATGGATAATGACTACGCAAGTCCTCTTTGGTCGTAAACGGAAAACGTTGTAAGTCCTCCAATGATTTTATACTCTCGGGAGTGATGTTATTTTTCTTGAAAACCTCGCTGTAATACGGAGAATTTTGAGCAATCTCAACCGTTTTGCGAAGACGTTCCACTTGTAATTTTTCCAAATCGGGACGTTTCATCGTCTCAATTTCTTCATTCCAAAATTCTTTTGATGCCATATCTAAATTGTATCCTAATTCTGTTTATTCTAAAAAACACCCAAAGGTAAGGATTTTTTATGAGAAACGACAAGGAACGATGTGAATTTTCAACATCAACGTACAAGCAACAGGATAAATATCCCCACGAGCACGCCAATCAAGGCGATTCCTTTCTTCTTGATATTTTTTTCCTTGAACAAGAATGCCCCCGACAAGAATGAAATAATTACGTTACTTCTTCGTATAGAGGAAATTACGGCTATCAATGCTCCCGGACAACTCAATGCATAATAATAAAAGAAATCGGCTATAACCAAAAAGATTCCTATCAACGGAATTGACCAACGCCATTGAAACGCCGTCAATCGCTGTCGGTTCGGCATCCACAGTACGGCAACGACCAAAGCCATCAAAATGGTCTGATACAACGTCGCCCACGCCTGCACTTCCATTTTGGGAATGCCACATTGCGAGATCAAGTATTTATCATACAAAGCACTAATAGAGCCTAAAATAGTACCAATAAAAACAAACAAAACCCACACGTTACGAGTAAATATGATTCCCTCCTTACGTCCGAGTATTGCATATAAATATAAACTGACAATTATGATGATTATGCCTATCCATTGCGACAGCGAAAGCGATTCTTGCAAAATAAGCACCGCCCCTATCAACGTCCACATCGGTGCCGAAGAACGTATGGGCGACACGATGGAAATGGGCAGATATTTCATCGCAAAAAAGACACATATCCACGAAGAAAGCACAATAATGCTTTTTAAAAAGATAAGTAACTGGTCGTGTAATGATGTAAACGGTATAAAAAAGATAGAATCCTCTAAAATCTCAGGATTACAAAACGAAAGAAAGAATAACGGAACAAATAGTATTAAAGAAGAAAGGTTGGAAAACAGCAATACGAGCAAAACAGCATTGTCTCTTACTGAAATCTTCTTAAAAATATCGTAAACGCCAAGAAAAACGGCAGAACAAATAATTATCGGGAGCCACATTTTCTATACACATCTGTTGCATTTACCGGACGAACCGCATCGTACCATTTGAAATTGTCCATCAACGACATTTTTTTAGGAAATTGGTCTAACGGACTAAACGTTCCTTCGGGTTTATTCTTAAACACAATCTTGTCGATTTTTCCATTCTTCAGATACGCAGAAATATTGCTGCAAACCGCCTTATTCACACCCACAATTTCATCATCATCCTTCAAATAATACAGCGTTTCACCATTTTGAAACATATCTACCCTAACAAGCTCATTATCTTCAATATAGCCTATCAGCGACTTCCCCTTCATCTGATTAAATTTCTCCTCTTCGCACTGTGCCACGACAAACGCATCAGACTCAATTATGACTTGGTCTAACCGAGTGTTATTGTCACCCAATTTTAAACGAATGTCAAAGCCAGTCATCTGATTTTCCTCCGACCAAACAATCGGATCGACACAAAGATAAATCATAGAATCAAGTGCGTTGTAAACTAACGAGTCGCACACACCTTGGAGATCGTCTTTGAAAAAACGCGTGTTGTGATACGCCTTGATAATCTCATAGGTAACAGAATCTGTTTCCGTTGAATCGCGCGGAGCAATCGTATATTGATTGAAGAACAAACTATCGGCATGCAGATACAGCGAATCTTGCTGAAACGCCTTTACAACTAGTACGCTGTCGGTCATAAACACCGCTCTTTTTTTACCTTGATAAAAACCGTATTGGGAATACAAGGTCAGTTTTTGCGTAGTATCCTGTATTTTCGCATTCTTACGAATTGTTCCCTCGTCCTTGTTACGGTCATAAAACATATCGTCGCTATAAATGAACTTCGCGCCGTTGTTGAGATACGAGTCATTATACAATTGTGCCTGGTCAGTTTTGGTATTATACCAACCATTTTTGGTAAAAATTACATTTTCGGAACTTGTCACCGTGGTTGGTCCCACGAAATACGCTATACTCGTGCCATTCTGATATTTGAGCGTATCGGTCACCATCACGTAATTCGGATTTTTCAATTCTACCGAATTTTTGAAGAACAACATCTTGTCATTCACAAAATACTGCCCGATTTCGCTGGTCAGTACATTAGTTTCATCAACAATTCGTCCTCCATTTTGATAAAAACCAAGATTTTTCTTCAAATCATAGTCAAGAAAACGTGTAGTCAGCGTCATCTTGTCGTGAATCATCCGAATATCACCACGAAGACTTGCCATATTTGACGAACTGGAATAATACAACGTATCGCCATACACCGTAACATCCTTATTCACGATACGAACATTTCCGTATGCCTCGAAACGGTTATCCTTGGCATACGACAACGCACTGTCGCAATACATAAATGCGTTATCGTGCTGAAAAATCACATTGCCGTACAATTTTCGAACTTCCCTATCGCCTTTCATAATGTCAGTATGCTTGATTTCAACCTTTGCCTTTTGAGCAAAGAGAGAAAATGCAAAAACGCTGCACAACATAAAAACGAGGAATTTTCTCATACTATTCATCAAGTAATTTCAAGATAATATCATCAATATCTATGCCATCGGCTTCGGCCTTATAATTTTTCACCAAACGATGTCGCAGAATTGGCAAAGCGACAGCACGAACATCTTCCATATCGGGAGAATACTTACCTTGCATAGCGGCATGAGCTTTTGCCCCGATTATGAGATATTGCGATGCACGAGGACCGGCACCCCACGAAAGATATTCTTTCGCATAATTATTTGTGGTCGTTTCCTTTCTCGTTTTTGCAACCAGTTCAACTGCATATCGCACAACGCTTTCATTTACAGGCATTTTGCGAATTATTTGTTGGTATAGAATAATTTCTTCTGCCGAAAGAATCGGTTGTAACGTCTGTTCCACGCCACCTGTCGTTGTTTTCACAATTTCCATTTCTTCGTCAACCGAAGGATATGTCAACGTCACATTGAACATAAAACGGTCTAACTGTGCCTCTGGAAGCGGATAAGTTCCTTCTTGCTCTATCGGATTTTGCGTAGCAAGCACGAAAAACGGTTCTTCCAACGTATATCGCCTACCAGCAACGGTAACGGCGTGTTCCTGCATTGCCTCCAACAAGGCGGCTTGCGTCTTTGGCGGAGTACGGTTTATCTCATCTGCCAATAAGAAATTGGTAAATATGGGACCTTGAATAAACTGAAACTGTCGGTCTCCATTCAATATCTCACTACCCGTAATATCGCTTGGCATAAGGTCGGGCGTAAACTGAATACGATTGTTTTTCAGTCCAAGCACTTGCGCCATTGAAGTAACCAACAATGTCTTGGCCAATCCTGGCACGCCGACCAGCAAACAATGTCCCTTGCTGAAAATTGAAATAAGAACGTCGTCAATTATTGCATTCTGACCAATAATTTTCTTGTGAATCTCTTGTTTCAACGAAGCATACACCTCCTTCAAGGAATCAATTGCTTCAACATCATCTTTAAAATTCATACTCATCATTGAAAACTATGCAAAGGTAGTAAATTAGTTGCGAACTAGAAAAATACACGCCCCTTTCATTCAAGTTTTTTTCACAGAAATCTCATTCCCATATTATACAATATTATATAGTATCTTCTTAAAAAAAACGGAAAACAAGATATTATTGTGATGTACAAAGATTTACAAGTCCTCATTTTATTATAAAAAATAAGCAAAAAAAAAGAAGAGAAAACGGTATGATTTTGGTATATTTTTTTCATATTTGCAAAGTGGATAAAAAAAATAGTGCGATGAAAAAACTTTTGCTGTCAATATTTGTTACATTGGTTTCTTGCGTTGCATTTGCGCAAAATGTGGAAATTTCCAAATTAACCACGAAATGGGTTACGGTCGGTCGTGAAGATGTTGAAATATCATACCTTGACGACAAACCATATACAGGCAAAGTATATGCGAAACACCCTAACGGAAAAATTGGTTTGATTGGAGAATACAGCAATGGTAAGAAGGAAGGCACTTGGACATATTGGTATTCTACCGGCGAGAAAAAACGCGAGTCAACTTATCACGACAACAAAAAAGAAGGAACTACATATTATTGGCATCTCAATGGTCAAGTTGCGAAGGAAATCACATACCGAAACGACAAGAACATTGACCAGAAATTATGGGATGACAAAGGCAACAGACTTAAAAATCCAACTTTCGAGTCGTTTAAATAATCCTTATGAACATTGCGGTTGTTGATCTTGGCACAAACACGTTTAATTGTTGTGTTGTGTCGCTTTGTGGCCATTCGTTCACCACACTCCTTGAATTTCACGAATATCCACGACTGGGAGAAAACGGCGTAGCTCACGGCTACATTGCCGACGACGCTATGGAACGAGGTATGCAATCGCTTGGCGTCATTTACGAGAAGATTAAACCTTATAACTGCGAGAAAGTTTCGCTCATAGGCACTTCTACCCTACGAAATGCCAACAATGCCGATATTTTTTGCCGACGCGCAAAAGAATTATACAATTTCGACATTACTATCATTCAAGGCGAACAAGAAGCTGAACTGATTTTTTTAGGCAACAATCTTGCATATAATTGGGGCGACAAAACGGCTCTCATCCTTGATATTGGCGGCGGAAGCAACGAATGTATCATTTGTAACCAGGACAAGATTTTGTGGAAACATAGTTTCGAATGTGGCATGCAACGAATTGTCTCGAAATTCGGACTTTCGCACCCGATACCGCAACAAACCAAAATCGGTATTCAGCAGTATCTTGAAGAAAAATTCGCCCTGCTTACCAAGGTTGTCCAAAATTATTCCATTGACGTGATGATTGGCTCTGCCGGTGCGTTCGACGTGTTTCGTTCCATTCATTTTGCCCAATTAGACCAGCAAAATCCCGACGCCGTTGCAAGCGAAATTCCCTTGGATTCATTTCAATCAATCATACAATACATTACAAGCAATCCGCTTGACGAAATAGAGTCAATGAAAGGAATGTCGATTCCTCGGGCACCATTATTGCCTATTGCAGGACTTATCGCCAATTTTGTACTCACAAAATATCGCATTCCCCAACTCGTGCAATCCTCATACTCACTCAAAGAAGGTGTTATTCATACGTTGATGTAAATGGAAGACTCACTCATACACAAGGCATTACGAGAAAAACTCATTGAGGAACTGCGAACCAAAGGCATTTCCGACGAAAAAGTGTTGCAAGCAATGCTCCAAGTGCCTCGCCATTTCTTTTGTTTTGATAGTGCACTTGCACAACAAGCATATATTGACAAAGCATTTCCCATTGAATCGGGGCAAACTATTTCGCAACCATACACCGTCGCACTGCAATCGCAACTGCTTGAAATACAAGGTAATGAAAAAGTTCTGGAAATAGGTACAGGCTCGGGATACCAATCAGCCATTCTCTACAAAATGGGAGCAAAAGTTTTTTCCATAGAACGACAACGCACACTGTACATACAAGTTAGAAAACTTTTCCAAGACCTTCATTATCACATACATACCGTATTTGGAGACGGCTTCAAAGGCTTGCCGCAAGACGCGCCGTTTGACCGAATCATAATAACGGCAGCAGCTCCGTTCATACCAACGGAATTGCTACAACAACTCAAAATCGGAGGCATTATTGTTTCTCCACTCAACAACGGTGACAAGCAAGAAATGGTGAAACTCAAGAAATTGAGCGACACACAATTTGAACAGACGCTTCACGGAGAATGTGCTTTCGTGCCAATGCTTCAAGGCATAAACAATTAGTAAATTACCCTAAATTACACTCTTATTTCGTAAGCACCACTGCCAGACACTACGACTGGGCTATCAAAAAGATAAAATTGCATTGCAAAAAAGTGGGGTAAGACATTTTTGAGATTAGTTTTTTACTAACTTTGTTGTCATAAATTAAAAGATATAAATATGGCTACAATTATCGGCAACAATCTTCCAAACATTCCTTGGGAAGAAAAACCGGCAGGATGCAAAGACATCCTCTGGCGTTATAGTAAAAATCCTATCATCGACTGGAATCCGATTCCAACGGCGGGACGAGTGTATAATAGTGCAGTTGTGCCGTTCAACGGTACTTTTGCGGGTGTGTTCCGCGGCGACCAACGCAATGGCCGTGCCACACTGTTCAGCGGTTTCAGCAAAGACGGAATCCACATTGAACTGAATCCCGAGCCAATCCAATGGGTGAATGAAGACGGCACGCCTAATCCGACAAGTTATGCATACGACCCTCGTGTGGTAAAAATCGATGATACATACTACGTTACGTGGTGTGACGACATGAAAGGCCCTTCCATCGGTCTTGGAAAGACGAAAGATTTCAAGACATTCGTGCGCATGCCGAATCCTCTTATGCCATACAACAGAAACGGAGTGTTGTTTCCACGAAAAATCAATGGAAAATATATGTTGCTGAGCCGTCCGAGCGACACTGGCCATACGCCTTTCGGCAACATCTACATAAGCGAAAGTCCCGACATGGAACACTGGGGACACCACAAATTAGTGATGACCAACGGCGGTCAAGGCTGGTGGCAAGGAATGAAAGTGGGTGCAGGACCTGTTCCTATTGAAACAACCGAAGGCTGGTTGCTGTTCTACCACGGTGTTTCAAGCACGTGCAACGGCTACGTATATAGTTATGGTGCTGTTTTGTTGGACATAAACGAGCCTTCAAAAGTGCTCTACAGAACACGCGACTATCTGCTCACTCCCGAAGTTGACTACGAAACACGTGGATTTGTTCCTAACGTGACCTTCCCATGTGCAAACTTGTACGACGCGGCAACAGGAAGAATCTGCATATATTACGGTGCCGCCGACACGTTCACCGCACTGGCATTCTGCCAAGTTGACGAACTGATTGCATACATGAAGGCAAACTCAGAAGTATTTTAAGTACAAAATCCTCATTTTTCAAAGCGTGTAAGTTTTTACACGCTTTTTTTATTTTTATACGATTCAAAAAACTACCTTTGTAAAAAAAAGAGTGAAAAGAGTCTTATTCATACCATTTTTGTGCTTGTTATTCCCTTTTATTGCGCTTTCGCAAGGGAAAGACAACGAAAACCAGTTGGCTCTACTCTACTATTCCCAAGGTGACTACGAAAAGGCTGCCGACATTTACCAGTCGCTTTTCAATCAAACCCATTCCCAAATTTATTTTGACTATCTCATAACGTGCTATACAAACCTTAACAACACGCAAAAAGCAGAACAAATAACAAAAGAACAGATAAATCGCTATCCCAAATCGTACTATTACCCTATAAAATTAGCGACAATCTATTCTGCGACAAATAAAAATAAAGAAGCAAAGGATATTTATGACAAAACAATAAAAAAATCGACAAAACAATTAGAAACTATACTCTTGGCTGGACAAGCATGTTTGGACAACAAAGTCGATTCGGTTGCACGAATCATTTACGAAAACGGACAATCGAAATATCCCGATAACGAAACCATAACAAAAAATTTGAGTGAGATTTATCTCATTCAAGGAGAAAACGAAAAATTGACAAACCTCTACATCTCCTTACTCCAAGAAGAACAAAACGTAGATTTTATTGAAAAACAACTACAATTTACCCTTTACGAAAAAACAAATCCGAAATTAAAACAACTACTGACACAAAAATTAGAATCTGCAATAAACAAAAACCATAAAAACCTATCATTCAAGGAATTATACTTATGGATGATGATGCACGACAAGAATTTTGAAAAGGCTTTTGCCATCAGCAAACAAATTGACATAGAAAACGACGAGGACGGCGACCACGTGTATGAAGTCGGCAAAATTGCACTGACAAATTACGACTACAAGACTGCAACCGACTGTTTTTCATACGTGGTACAGAAAGGCTCTATGGCCGATTTATACGAGCCTGCCTTGAAACATCTTCTGGAAACGTCGTACAACAAACTGTTTAAGACAAACACTGTCCCTAACGAAGAACAAATTTTGGCGTTAGAAAAAGAATATGTCAAGGCTCTCGATGAATTGGGCGAATCACAATCGGCAGCCGACATTATTATAAACTTGGCTCACATTCAGGCATTTTATCTCAACAAAACCGACGAGGCTATCGAAAAACTCAAACAAGCAAGCGAATCGCCAAACTTACGTTCCAGCAGAAACAAACTGCAAATGGAATTGGCTGATATTTATGTATTTACAAACGATGTTTGGGGAGCCAACATGGTATATGCGTCCATTGCCCTCAACAACAAAAACAACGACATCGGGCACGAAGCCCAACTCAAACAGGCGCGCATTGCCTATTTCAACGGTAATTTCTCGTATGCCCAAGCCCTGCTTGACGTGCTTAAAGGCAGCACCAGCAAACTGATTTCCAACGACGCTTTCGAACTTGCACAACTCATTTCCGACAATACCGCCCTTGACACGTCAACCACGGCATTGGAGATATTCGCTCGTGGCGACTTGCTTGGCTTGCAACGAAAATATAACCAAGCATATGAATGCTACGATTCCATACCGAAATTATTTCCCGGACATTCGTTGGAAGACGAAATTCTGATGCGTAAAGCCGACATAGAACAAGCACAAAACAACCAAACTCAAATGATAAACTATCTGCAGGAAATAGAAAACAGGTTTTCATACGAAATATATGCCGACAAAGCCATATATAAACAAGCAGAATATTATTATAACGAAGGAAACTACGACAAAGCCAAAGAAAAATACAAGAAAATCATCTCTGATTACCAAAATAGTATTTATGCCACTCCCGCACGAAACAAATATAGGGAACTCAATAAATAATCCTACGAAAACAAAATGTAAAAAAGTGAGGTTATTGCAAGACAACATCACATAAAAAATTATCTTTGTAAAAAAAATAGAAGCATTATGAAGAAATTAGTTATTCTCGTCGTGGCATTGTTCGCATTAGTTGCCTGCCCCGAAACTCCTGTGTATCACAACTTGTACGTTATTAAAAACAAAACGTCGCATGACGTAAAACTTGTGTATTATTATTACAAAACGTCATCGGACACAATTGCGATTGCAGCAAATTCGTTTTACGAAAAAAATGACAACATTTTTGACTACTACTACCCTGATTCGGTAAAATTCTTTTTTGACGATACAAAAGTGTTGAGTTTCTATGCTGATTCGGCACAAAGAAACAACATTTTATGGCACTCGAATTTTGAAATGGTCGGTCAGTCCGATAAGGCAAACAATACGGTATATTATTACACGCTAACCGACAAGGATTACAACGAAGCCGTTGCGGTTAAATAACAATGAGCACTCTCTCGTCTTTCATACAAAAACTACAAGATGAAAACGAGTTAATCGTTGTCTCCGAACGTGTGAGCACCGATTTGGAAATCACCGAAATTACCGACAGAATCTCAAAAGCACCTGAAAATCGCAATAAAGCGTTGTTGTTTACCAACAATGGAACCGACTTCCCTTTGCTAATCAATGCGCTGGGAAGCCAGAAACGTATATGTATGGCATTGAATTGCAACGAGTTGGACGATTTAAAACAACGCATTGAAACTATTTTTACTCAAGCCACGTCGCCCAAAAACACACTGAAAGAAAA
The DNA here is from genome assembly GCA_017618935.1 of Bacteroidales bacterium. The sequence continues at coordinate 29,619 of JAFZTG010000025.1, forward strand.
ACTTTCAATGCTTCCTCTTCTTGCAGAACTAAAATCGTGGATGCCAAAGCACAAAAAAGGAAGAGGCGACTGTCAAGAAGTGATTGAGGAAACCGTAGACCTGACAACACTGCCGATTCTTCAATGTTGGAAACACGATGCAGGCAAATTCATAACCTTGCCGATGGTCATTACCAAACACCCGGAAACAGGTGCGAGAAACATGGGAATGTATCGTATGCAAGTAATTGACGGTCAGACAACTGGAATGCATTGGCACAAGAATAAGACGGGGGCAAATCATTATGAGGCATACAAACGACTTGGCAAACGAATGCCCGTGAGCGTGGCTCTTGGTGGCGACCCGACAAACATTTTTTCTGCCACTGCTCCCCTTCCCGAAAATGTTGACGAACAGATGTTGAGCGGTTTCTTGCAACGAAAACCCGTCACGTTGGTAAAATGTATCACCAACGATTTGGAAGTGCCTGCCGATGCCGATTTCGTCCTTGAAGGATACGTTGACCCAAACGAAAATAAAATTCTTGAAGGTCCATTTGGCGACCACACGGGATTTTACTCATTACCCGACTATTATCCCAAATTTCACATCACGTGCATCACGCACAAGAAAAACGCCGTTTATCCAGCAACAATCGTGGGCATTCCGCCTATGGAAGATGCATGGATTGGAAAAGCGACGGAACGAATTTTCCTCGCCCCGATAAAAATGCTGTTTTGCCCAGAATTGATTGACTACATCATGCCGTTTGAGGGCGTTTCGCACAATTTGGTAATAGCAAAAATCAAAAAATCGTACGAAGGACAAGTACAAAAAGTCATCAACGCATTTTGGGGAGCAGGTCAGATGGCAAGCAACAAAACACTGATAATTGTAAGCGAAGACTGCGACATAACAAATATAGATGCCTCTATTCGCACCGCTATAGAACAAAACTATAACCCATTGAAAGACACCATAATACAGCCAGGAGCCCTTGACGTTCTCGACCATTCAAGTCCACACATCGGCTTCGGTAGTAAAATGGCAATTGACGCAACGAAAAAAGAGGAGAAAAACAACAATCACATTGCGTTCGTCCCTGTTGCAGCCGATTCCCACCAGAACAAAATGGAAACGGCAAAACAGATGCTGCAAAACGATGAAAAGCTTTGTTGCATAATTTTGCACGACAACACGCTCGATGCAAACAACACAAAAGACATTCTTTGGCACGTGCTCAACAACTATAATCCACAGACAGACTGCATCATAGAAAAAAATTGCCTCATTATTGACGGAAGTTCCAAAATAGAACAAGAGCAACTCCGCGACTGGCCGACACCCGTCACAAGCGACGAAGCGACCATACAACTCGTTGATTCAAAATGGAATACGTTCAATCTCGGAGATTTTATTCCATCCCCTTCCATTCAATACAGAAAACTGTTTGAGAAAGATTCTGCGTGGAGATACAAGAATTAATCATGTTTTTGATATTCCATCTGCCCGTCATTTTGATCAAAGTGACATCTATTCACTTTCAGAAGGTTCCACATCAATAATGGCATCAACCTCATTCTCGTCAAACACCATATCAATCAAGAAGCAAGACGACGGCATGCCGTATTCATTCCGCAACGAAGGCTGTGCCGTATTGCTCCACGCATAGCGTACCTGCATTACTTCCTTGACTTTTGCACAAGACAAGTCAACACATGAATTCGTGCCAGTTTCCTCGTCCTTCGCTATTTTTGCCTTTGCAGGATAGAAAACACCGTCCTCGCCTGCTACTTCAAATCCGGATATTGTCTTTGTGGTTGAATGTAAATCTTTCACGTTCTTAAAAAACACAGATACGCCCTTATCCATGCGTTGAGCATACACGCTATATGGACAAAATATCGCATTCGGGTCCATCTCTTTCCCATATGTTTCGGAAAGTGCAAGATTTGCAAAGCGCCGTGCAACAGTTTGTTTGTTTTGCGGATGAATATTATTCACATCGTCAACCACATCGCTGGTTACAACCATTGCCGAATGAGCGACTTGGTTTGGTACATATAATTGTGCACATTGTATTTTCGGACACGCCTCTTTCGTGCCATAATTATATGGAGAAATCTGTGCAATGTAAAACGGCATTTGGTTCCATCGCTCACCAGTACTATTTATCCAATGTTTCCGCCAAGACCATATCATATCTTGTAAGTTCGCCAAATAATACTCTGCATTGGGTTCGTTTGCTTCGCCTTGATACCACAAGAAACCCTTTATCTTGAATTGCGTGATAGGTGCTATCATTGCATTGTATAAACAACCAGGCGTACTCGGACTCCAAGGAACCTCGGGCAAAAGTTTCGCCGATTCTTCCACATATACTTTCCACCCATCCATTGGCATCCACGTTTCAATTGGAGAACCACCCACATAAGAACCAATCATTCCAATCGGCACGTTCAATTCTTTCAACAAGTCGCGGGCAAAAAAATACCCAATTGCACTGAAATCAATCATTGTTTCTGGCGAACACGGCTTCCATTCTCCGTACAAATCATCTTGTGGGAATTCTGACTTTCGTGGTATAACTTGGAAAAAACGAATATTCGGATATTGAGCTGCGACTATTTCCTGTTCACCGTTCATAATGCCATTTCGTGGCGACCACTCCATATTCGACTGTCCCGAACAAAGCCACACCTCGCCTATCAGCACATTTTTAATGGTAAGTTTCCGCCAGCCTTCCACAGTTATCTCATACGGCGTAAAACTACCATCGGGCGTGCTCACTTCTACCGACCACGTCATTGTATTGTTTGTCGTAACTTTATAAGATTGATTGTTCCAACTGGTCGTCACGGTTACTTCCTCGAATGGTTTTGCCCATCCCCAGATTTTCACCGTGGTATTCTGTTGCAACACCATATTGTCACAAAAAATTGACGGCAACGTAACCAACGCGTAGCCGAACACGCTCCAGAGCGCAAACACAATCGTCAAAAATACATTTCTAAACATACGCATACATTTTCAGATTTAATGAGAACAAACACAACTGATTTCGAGCCTTTAATCCTTTATCTGGCTGATTTTCCCGTCTTCCACCAACCAAAACGTTCCCGAGGCTTTTCGTTTCTCGAAAATGGAATGCAAGAGAACTTTGTCGGTATCGGTTATGAAAATCTGCCCAAAATCTTGATTATCAACCAAATCATAGATATTTTGTGCACGGTCCTTATCCAATTTGTCAAACAAGTCATCCAACAAAAGTAACGGCTTCTCTCCGTGATTAAAATCCTTAATCAATTGATACTGAGCAAATTTGAGTGCAAGCAAGAATGACTTTTTTTGACCTTGAGAGGCAACATTCTTTATCAATTCGCCATCAAAACAGAAAGTCAAATCATCACGATGTATGCCTACAGAAGTGTAAGTCAAGATTTTATCACGTTCAAAATTCTTTTCCAACAACGATTTCATATCATTCTGGCTCAACTGCGACGAATACTCGATGGAACAAAGTTCGTTCTTTGAAATTTTCTCATAAAATGTGCGCGTCTGCTCAGCCAACACATTCACGGCCTTTTCCCGTTCGTCAAAAATTGCCTTTCCCACAAGCGACATTTTTTCGTCAAGAATAGAAAAATACGTCGCATCAAAACCTGTCCCCTGTTTCAACAAGGCATTTCGCTGTTGAAGCAACTTATTGTATGTCAGCAGATTATCAAGATATTCCCGATTATACATCGAGATAAAAGCATCGAGAAATCTTCGTCGTTCCGTACCACCTTCGTTTATTATGGCTATGTCGGCTGGCGAAACAAACACAACGGGAATCACACCGATATGTTCCGAAAAGCGAGTATATTTCTTGTCGTTGCACTTAATCACCTTCGATTTCTCGTCCTGATTGTACGAGCAAGAGATTTTCAGTGAGCCGGATTCCGTCTCGTACAGTCCCTGCAAAATGAATGCATTTTCGCCATGTTTCACGTTCAAAGCATCATTTGACAAGAGATTGCTTTTGCAAAACGACAGATAATAAATGGCATCCAAGATATTGGTCTTTCCCACTCCGTTTTTCCCAATCAGACAATTCACCGACTCGTTGCAGTCAAACGACAACTCTTCGATATTTCTATAATGATATATGGATAAATTCTTAATTCTCATTCATTTATAATTTTCGGAGACCAAATAAAATAGGGAGCCTTATCCAAAGTGTACACATATAAATCCGACGCAAGTTCCACATTTTCAAACACTTCTTCCGCCTCTTTTTTATGTCCTTCAGTCGATTTATAGCGAGCAGAGTAATGACCGACAATCAATTTTTCGGCATGAGCCAATTTAGCACATTCAGCCGCCTGTCGTGCCGTGGAATGAAAGGTTTCCTTCGCCAAATCCTCATAATTCTGCAAAAACGTAGCCTCGTGGTACATCAGGCGAACACCCTGAATATATTGTGCTATTTCGGGTTTCGCAATCGTATCGGCAATATAGGCATACGAAAATGAAGGCAACGGGTCGGTCGTAATTTCACCATTCGGAATGATAGTTCCGTTATCTAATTGTAAATCAGCACCTTGTTTTATACTTTTTATTTCTTCCACACCAATATCATATTGTTGTATGGCAGATTTCAAAATATTCCTTTCACGCTCATTTTCAACGAAATAAAAGCCCCAGCAATCTATTCTATGTGAAAGCGCAATGGAATAAATCTTATAATTTTTCTTCTCTTCAATGCATGCAAACGGTTCTTTGGGCAAAACCTTGAAAAAAATCGGGAATTTCCATTGTTGTGAATCTTGCTTAAACTGAAACATTATGAGTTCTTCCAGACCTTGCGGTCCATAAATCACCAGAGGCGTTTTTCGCCCCGTAAGATTAAGCGAGGCAAGCAATCCGAAAAGACCAAAATAATGGTCGCCATGAAGATGAGAGATAAAAATCGCATTGATATTCTCAAACGGTACTTTTGCCCGACGAAGCTGCATTTGCGTGCCTTCGCCACAATCGAGCAAGAAATATTTTCCCAAGAAATGCAACACTTGCGAAGACGGGAAACGAACCGAATTCGGCGTTGCAGAACTACAACCTAGCACTGTAAGAGAATAGTCCTCAATCATACCGTAAAGTATTCCTCGGCTTTTTCTTTATCGGCAACAATTTGAAGCACCGAATCCAACTGTGAAATGGTAATCAAACGAGCAACGGCCTCCTGCAAACCACACAGAATGAAAACGCCATTGGCATTCTTACACAAACGATTTGCGACCAAGATGGCACTCAAGCCCGACGAATCGCAATACGAACAATTAGACAAATCAAGAACAATGTTTTTCTCCCGATTTCCGTTCATTTGCACCAAATCGGCCTTCAATGACGTTGCAATTTGCAAATCCAACCGTTCTGTCAAAATCTCAACCAACGTGTACGTTGGCATTTTGGTAATTTTGCAATAATCCATATTCAATAGTTTTTACAAAAAATAACACGTCGCATTATGTGCAAATATATTATTTTTTCAATAAAAACTACTTACTCGAAGAAACCTTTCATCTTGTCGAAGAAACCATTTTTCTTGCTGGGCTTGAATGCTTCTGATTCCTGCATTTTTTCGAGCAACTTCTTGTCGTCCTTTGAAACTGATTTTGGAACGAACACGTGAACCTGTACCAACAAATCGCCACGGCCATAGCCATTCACATCGGGAACGCCCTTGCCACGCAAGCGCAGGATTTTTCCAGGTTGTGTTCCCTCCTCTATCTTAATCTTCACCGGACCCTCGACCGTAGGAATTTCAGCCGTGGAACCAAGCACAGCATCAGGGAAACTGATATGCAAATCGTAAATCAAGTCATTGCCGTCGCGTTCAAAATCAGGATGTTCCTCTTCGGTAATCCATACGAGCAAATCACCGTTCACGCCACCATGACGAGCCGCATTACCCTTTCCCGACATATTCAACTGCATACCGTCGGCAACACCGGCAGGGATTTTCAGCGTAACCGTCTCTTCGGCATCAACCACGCCTTCGCCACCACAGGTAGGACATTTGTGCGTAATGATTTTTCCCTCGCCATTACAACGGCTACACGTCATTTGTTGTTGCATACGACCAAAAATGCCGTTCACCATGCGAACCACATAGCCCGTTCCCTTACAATCAGGACAATCCTGAATATCCTTAGACGAAGCTGCGCCCGTACCACCACAGGCAGTACAAGCAACTTTCTTATTGATTTTGATTTTTCGTTCCGTGCCTTTTACAACCTCTTCAAGACTCAATTTCACCTTGACACGCAAATTGCTACCCTTGCGAACAGCCTGACGACGACCACCACCGCCGAAGCCGCCAAACGAAGCTCCGCCGCCGAAGAAATCGCCAAATATGTCGCCAAAGTGAGAGAAAATATCATTCACGTCGGTAAAACCACCTCCGGCAGCACCACCAACGCCAGCGTGACCATATTGGTCGTAACGGCGACGTTTGTCATCATCGCTCAACACATCGTAGGCCTCGGCTGCTTCCTTGAATTTCTCCTCGGCTTCCTTGTCGCCAGGATTCTTATCAGGATGGTATTTAATAGCCAACTTACGATAGGCTTTTTTAAGCTCATCTTTCGTGGCATTCTTGCCAACGCCCAACACTTCGTAATAATCTCTTTTTTCTGCCATGTTCGTATCAATTATTCACCAACAACGACTTGTGCATATCGAATGACTTTGCCGTTGAACGTGTATCCTTTTTTTGTGACATCAATAACTTTTCCTTTCATCTCCTCGCTTGGAGCAGGGAACTTGGCTACAGCCTCGTGTTTATCAACGTCGAAAGCCACATCTTTCGCCTCGATTTCGGCAACGCCCTGTTTCGTAAGATAATCCTTGAACTTATTGAGAATCAATTCCATACCTTCCTTCACCGCTTCCACGTCTTGTGCCGATTTTATAGACTCCATCGCACGTTCCAAATCATCAACCACGGGCAACAAGTCCTTCAAACTCCGCTCACCACCCGACGTAATCAAATCCGCCTTTTCCTTCAAGGTACGACGACGATAATTGTCGAATTCGGCTTGCAAACGAAGATGTTTGTCCTTCAATTCTTCCAATTCCTTCAAAGCAACTGACAAATCGTCCGTTTCGGGAGCAGTTTCTTCCTCAACAGTCTCTTGTTCTGCCGTTTCCTTTTCATCTACAACCTCTTCGGATTGAGGAGTATTTTCGTCCGTAGATTCTTGATTTTCAATTTCTTGATTCTTATCTGTATCCATTTGTTGTGATTTTTTTCTATTTATTTTGCTTTGTTATTGTCAAATACTCTGCCACACCGATTCAAAGCCATTGTGGCAGACAAAAATATGACAAAATGACGAAAGTCTAAAAAGCAAGACTCATTTCTAAAAAAATTAAAACATCAACCACCACCATTTCCCTTGAGGCGCAGCTTGTAGCGCAGGAAAAGGCAAGTGATAAAAGTTAGCATATTTCGCGACGTAATAGCCAACATTCTTGTTTTGGAAAAATTTGGTCAAATTCAAATCAAAACCAATGTAAAACTCCCGTCGTTCCTGTTTCGTAGCATCCATCGTCTTTAAATTGTCGCCACTCAAGGCAAGAGCAAAATCTATACAATACGGAAATTTATACTTCGGTTTGTCTTTACAAAATAAATTTGCCCAGTCAACCGTCATCCAGAAATACTGACGGTCATAATCGTCAATAAAGAAATATCCGTCGGCTGAGCCCGTTTTTTGTTTATACTTAAAATACTCTGTATCATAGCGATAATCAAAATCAAAACTCCATTTAAAGTTGATATTCTGAAAAAAAGGAACTTTTGCCTGCAACACAGGATAAAACGCCCCAAAAACATTAGCAAGCTCGTCATACACACTGAAGCCCCAATACGGAGCAGAACCGTCTTTTATCTCTATGATTGTGGCATTCAGTACGGAAAGCCCTGCCCCGCCGAATAATGCCCAGTTTTCGGAAACATGCGTCAGACGAAGAATGTCGGAAAACGCCGTAGAAGCAAGATTCGACGCGGTGAAATGCCCGAGTTTGTCAAGATTTCGGGCATATTTCAAATCTTTTCCGTCGTCGAAATGAAACCCAGTGCTTTTTTCGCTCCACCAAGCATGGTGCATATACACGTACACCCCCGTCAACGCAAGCGGCGTAACCGCTCCGACAGTCACCAAACCAGCGACGTTCACATTTCGGGATGAATCGGAATAAAGGGAAATTGTGTCGTTTTCCTGCGAAAAAATCAACGAAGGAAAAAAACAAAAACAGACAGCCAATATTGCAATTCTATTTTTTGCCATTCTTTTGTTCTTCCCACTGTTTTGCCACCTCACAAAGTTCGTCGTACCACTCCTTGCCATATTTGCGAATCAAAGGTTCTTTCAAAAACTGATACACTTTGATTTTCTCATTCTTGCCTTTACACAACGCGTCATCACATATATTCCACGTATCATAATTCAACGCCTCAAAATCCCTGTATTGGCGACATCGAATAGGATACAAATGACAAGAGATCGGTTTCTGCACCTTGATTGCGCCGTCTCGAAAAGCATGCTCTATGCCACAAAACAAGATTCCATCCTTATGTTCGACAAACGCACATTCGGCATTGTCAACCAACATTGTCACCTTCTCGCCTTCTTCATCAAGGTAAAACACACCTTTTTCCTTCAAAACCGACTGGTTTTTCTCAGGCAAATATGGCAAAATCTTATTGATATTTTCTTGATACGCAACAACTTCGTCGTTGGTCAACGGAGCACCTGCATCGCCTTCAATGCAACACACGCCTTTGCATTTCGACAAGTCGCAGCAAAATTCTTTTTCGATAATATCAAAACTAACGATTTGGTCTTTTATCTGAATCATAGACTACTGAATATAAACTTCCAAAATCTGTGTTTTTCCTTTCGGAGTCAAGGTCAAATCGTGTAATGACGCAGGAATCAGCACCGTTTCGCCCTTGGTGATTTGTTCCTCGTATTCGCCACCAAAATTTATAGTCGCAGAGCCGTCCAAACACATATAAATCACGAAGGAATCTATTGCGTAATAATCTTTTACGACAGGACAATCAAACTGAATCAGATTTGTGGTGAAATAGTCACACGAGACCAAATCCGTCGTGGCATTATTCGGTGCAGAATAACGAATCCTATTATTCTGCTGAGCATCATAGTCTATCACGTCAACAGCCAAATCCACGTGCAACTCACGAGGTTTTCCCTGTGCATCCACACGATTCCAGTCAAAAATGCGATAGGTCACATCGGAAGTCTGCTGAATTTCGGCGACCAACAAGCCCGTGCCCAAGGAATGAACGCAACCGGCGGGCAAGAAAAACACGTCGCCTTTTCGTGCTGGCTCTTTATGCAGCAAGGTCTCAACCGACTGGTTTCTAACGGCTTCCACAAACTGTCGTTTCGAACATTTTCCCTCTAAACCGACAATCAGTTCTGCATCGGAATCGGCATCCATCACGTACCACATCTCCGTTTTTCCGTATGCCCTATGACGTTCCTTCGCCGTTTTGTCGTCGGGATGAACTTGCACGGAAAGTACATCCTTCGTATCCAAAAATTTTATCAACAAAGGAAATTCCATGCCAAATTTCTCATACACCTTTTGACCAACAATCTCGTCCATATACACCTCAATGATTTCCTGAAGACTATTGCCTTTCAAAAAGCCATTAGAAACAACGGAGATATTGTCTTGCACGGCCGAAATCTCCCAACTTTCGCCACAGGTGTCGGATTTTACGTCGTTTCGACCTAAAATCGTACGGAACTTGTTACCTCCCCAAATTTTATCTTTGTAGATATGGGTAAATTTTAACGGATAAAGCATTATTCAATTTTGTTTGATACAAAGATAGTAAAAAACATTCGCATTACAATGCGAAAAATATTTCACCCCTCCATTTCATGCATGTTTTACCTTAATTTGATACGTAAAACACGTATTTTGATTATTTACAAGTATTTACATTTTCAATAATAAAAAAATTTGCTACTTTTGCCACAATTCTTAAAACAATATAATAATGACTGATAACAAACAAAATGTGACATCTGTGGACAACATTGCTGTTCGTTTCACAGGCGATTCCGGCGACGGAATGCAATTGGCAGGTAACATTTTTTCCACAATTTCGGCAACAGTCGGCAACGATATCAGTACGTTCCCCGACTATCCGGCAGACATCCGCGCCCCGCAGGGCTCATTGACGGGTGTATCTGGTTTCCAAGTACACATTGGTGCTGAGAAAGTTTTGACTCCGGGCGACAAATGCGATGTGCTTATCGCTATGAATCCCGCTGCGTTGAAAACTCAGTATAAATTCTGTACTTCTCGTTCTATTATTATTGTAGATACAGATTCTTTCAAGGAAGCTGACTTGAAAAAAGCTGAATTCCAAACAAACGACCCGTTTGAAGAAATGGGTATCAAAAACGAGGTTATCTCCGCTCCTATCACTTCTATGTGTGTTGACGCGCTGAAAGACTCTGGCTTGGATTTCAAGTCGTCAGTTCGTTGTAAAAATATGTTCGCTCTCG
>JAFZTG010000212.1 GCA_017618935.1 Bacteroidales bacterium
CCTTCGCAAGACGAAGGTGAAGGGCGTGGCGGAAATCGACACACTGGCTATGATCCCATCAGACCTGACGTCATATACCGACACGTTGCCGGCGAGAGGAACGACCTCATATTACGTGGGTGTGAAACTGCCGGAAACGATTAATCCAAAGACGCAGTTCCTGAAAGCAGAATCAGGTCCGTTCTCGATAGCATTATCAAATATAGCCGAGGTTGAAAACTACGTCGCAGTACAAAACTTGGGGAAATCGAATGCCGATGTTTATGCAATCGGTCATACGATTTATGTGAAGAATGCGGAATATGCGGAAACAGCCGTGTATGACGTGAAGGGAGGAAAAATCAATTTCGCAAAAGACGCGGCAGAATACGAATTCGACATTAAACTTGACGGCGTATATCTCGTGAAAGTAGGAAATGAAATGTTTAAGGTTGTAGTAAAATAAAAGATATGGCAGATACATTTGAACAGGCAAAAAAGTTATTGATTTCGTTAATCGAGACGTTTTCTATAAGTCGTAGCGAATCGGGTACGGCTGAATTATTGTGTAAATTTTTCAAGAAGTATGGCGTTGAAGCTCAAAGAATTGAGAATAATGTCATTGTCCGTTCAAAGAATTTTGACGAGTCAAAACCTACCATATTGTTAAATTCTCATCACGATACGGTAAAACCGTCCGACGGTTGGGACAACGATCCGTTCAATGCGGTTTGTCTTGATGGAAAAATTATTGGTCTGGGAAGCAACGATGCTGGTGCATCGCTTGTTTCCCTGATATTTACTTTTTTACACTTTAATGAGATTGAGAAACCATTTAATCTAATCCTTGTTGCTTCTGCCGAGGAGGAAGTATCGGGGAAAAATGGATTGGAGTGTGTTATTCCTATCTTACCTGAGATTTCGTTTGGAATCGTGGGCGAACCTACGGGAATGAGAATGGCTATTGCGGAGAAAGGTTTGTTGGTATTGGATTGTAAGGCAATTGGAAAATCTGGTCATGCTGCTCATTCCAACGGAATCAATGCCATTTATAAGGCGATGGATGACATTGAATGGTTCCGTACCTATCAGTTCCCTAAAAAATCTGAATTCTTGGGCGAGGTGAAAATGAGCGTGACTTGTATCAATGCTGGCACTCAACACAATGTCATTCCTGGCGAATGTTCCTTCGTCGTTGATGTGAGAAGTAACGAACTTTATACAAATCAAGAATTGTTCGACATTATCAGCAATGCAGTGCAATGTGAGGTTACGGAACGTTCGTTCCGCCTTAATTCGTCGTCAATACAAGTAACTCACCCGTTGGTACAAAGTGGTTTGAAATTGGGATTGGAAATGTTCGGCTCTCCAACACTTTCGGATCAAGTTTTTATGACGAAATTCCCTTCTATGAAGATTGGACCTGGCGACACATCACGTTCTCATACTGCCAATGAATATATTTTTGAATCCGAGTTGCAGCAAGGTATGGAAACATATATAAAATTGCTTGAAGGTTTGGAATTGTAGTACGTTCCGTATTATTCTTAATTTTTAATTCTAAATTCTTAATTTTCTCTATCTTTGTTTCGCTGAAAATGATTCAGATAATAATGTATAAAAAATGGCAGAAAAACATTCTACAACGCTTTGGCAAAAAGATGTGACACCAAACGAAAAGGTTTCAACCTTTACTGTTGGAAAAGATAAAGAATTTGATGTGTATTTGGCAAAAGCCGATGTGCTTGGAAATCTTGCACATACGCGTATGCTCGAGTCTATCGGATTATTGACGAAAGAAGAACTTGACGCTGTTCAAGCGGAATTGAAGAATATATACAAAGACGTGTTGAATGGTAATTTCAAGATTGAAGACCACGTGGAGGACGTACATTCACAAGTGGAATTTCTTCTGACGGAAAAACTTGGCGATGTAGGAAAAAAAATACATAGTGGTCGCTCACGTAACGATCAGGTATTGCTTGATATGAAATTATATATCCGTGACGCCATTCAATCTACTGCCGAAAGTGTACAGGATTTGTTTAATCTTTTGCAGAAATTAAGCGAACAATACAAAAAAACGTTGATGCCTGGCTACACGCATTTGCAAATAGCTATGCCGTCATCGTTCGGATTGTGGTTCGGCTGCTATGCCGAAAGTCTCGCCGATGACTTGCAATTATTGTTGGCTGCATATAAAATTGCCAATCAGAATCCGCTTGGCTCCGCTGCCGGCTATGGCTCGTCGTTTCCGTTGAATAGAACAATGACAACGGAATTGTTGGGTTTTGAAACGCTTAATTATAATGTAATGTATGCCCAAATGGGACGTGGAAAAGTTGAAAAAATCACCAGTTACGCCCTTGCAAGCATTGCAGCTACATTATCAAAGATGGCGATGGAAATGTGCTTGTTTATGAACCAGAATTTCCATTTTGTGTCGTTCCCTGAAGAATTGACAACGGGTTCGAGCATAATGCCACATAAGAAAAATCCCGACGTGTTCGAGATTATTCGTGCCAAAAGTAATAAGATTCAGGCGCTGCCAACGGAAATTTCATTCATCACGACAAATCTTCCGTTTGGTTATAACCGTGATTTACAGTTGATTAAAGAATGCTTTATTCCTGGATTCACCGAGATACATAGTTGTATAGATATGATGATGTTGATGTTGAACAACATTAAAATATCGGAAAATATTCTTGATGATCCTATGTATGACTACATTTTTAGCGTTGACGAGGTAAACCGTTTGACCTACGAGGGAATGCCGTTCCGCGATGCTTATAAAAAAGTCGGGCTTGATATAAAACATGGAGATTTTAAGGCGGAACGCAAAGCAAATCATACGCACGAGGGAAGCATAGGAAATCTTTGTAATGATAAGATTAAGGCAAAATTTGACAAGATTTTTGCCGAATTTCCGTTTGAAACCGTTGCAAAACAGTTAGAGAAATTAGTACGATAGTATCCTTTATTTTTACTAAATCTTGCGGATTGAATAAAAAAATGCCGTAAAAATGGTGTCATGAATAAGTAAATCGTACCAAATAATAAAATGTACGTAAAAAATAGATGCTATAATTGTTTGATTTTCAATAAGAAATAATTTTTTCAAAAAAAACATAGAAAAAAGTTTTGCAGAAAGAAAAAGTGTGTACATTTGCACACCCCAAAACGGGAATGAGAGAGAGAGTTGAGAAGTGGGGTAAAAGAGTACATTGAAAGAAATAGTTTAAGCCAAGAATAGGGTAAGACAGAGCGGTGATATTTCACGAAAAGAGAGATATTACAAAAAGATTAACAACAACGAA